>JAOUBX010000105.1 GCA_029860075.1 Deltaproteobacteria bacterium
CCTTCTTCGATACGGCATCGCAAGATGAGGACTTTTCTTTTATAAATGGCCTCGTCTCTTATATGTTCCAGATAGATTGCCAGCCGGGATACGTTTGTTTCCAGTTTTGATGATGATAGAAAGGAGGCCAGTCTTGGCGCTGCGGCTACCATGAGAATACTGAAAATAAAGAGCACCATGGCAACTTCAATAAGGGTAAAACCCCTTCTATCTGACGTTCCAGCTCTCAATATCTGCATCGTTGCCTTCGCCGCCGTCTTCACCGTCGGCGCCATAGGATTCAATATCATACTCCTTGTTATTGATACCCGGTGACAGATAGACAAAGTCATTATCCCAGGGATCATGAGGGAGCCGGCCCCCTTCCAGGTAGCCATTCTCTTTATACTTTTTAGGTATTTTCCCCGTTGTCGGTTTGGTAACAAGCGCTTCCAGCCCCTGCTCCGTGGATGGATAAAAACCGTTATCGAGATAAAAGAGTTTGAGCGCGCCTTCGAAGTTTTTAATCTGTATGCGTGCCGCTTCTATTTTTGCTTCATCCGTTCTGCCAAGGAACCTGGGGGCTACAAGGGCGGCAAGGACACTCAAAATAATGAGAACCACCAGTATCTCTATGAGTGTAAATCCCTTGTTGTTTAATCGTTTTTTTTCTTCCTTCATTGACTTCTCCTCTTTATGCTTTTTCTCTCCAGCCCTAATTGATGGCAATAGCAGAGATGATGAGATTTACGTTAATTCTGTCGGGATTACTGTAGCGCGGTTTTATATCTACCTTTTTTATCATGATATTCTGACCCGATGATTCAACGAGGTGAATGTACTCGGTAAGGGGTTTTATCTGTACGTCTTCCAGTTCGACGGCAACTGTCGATTCGGTGTACCCCTCCTTTGCCTGAATGGAAGGTTTCATTCCCTTTATATTCTTTTTCAGGCCCGAATCGGTGGCTACCTTGTCGAGGAAAGAAAAGAGGGTAAAGCTCTCCTCCTTCTGAGGATTGGCGCTTTTAAGTTCTTCAAAACGCTTTGTCAGTCCTCTGTATTCCCTCGACATGGCCCTTACCCGTTCGGCGATTTTGAGCATTTTCCCGGACAGCCTTTTATAATCCTCTTCTTTGTCCTTTAGGGGCAAAACAATGAGGACCATGTAGAGGAGAAAAACAGTGGCAATGCTTCCCCATTTGATCGTTCTTCTTTCACTCTCACTAAGGTTCTTTATTAAGCTCATTTTCCAACCATTACATTCATTTCAAAAATGGGTAAAAGTATGGCCATGGCGATAAAGCCGACGGCCAGCCCCATGGCTATAATGAGAACAGGTTCGATAATGGACGACAAGCCGGCGGTAAAGTTCTCCACTTCCCTGTCAAAGCTTTTGGAAATATTTAAAAGCATCTCTTCAAGATTTCCCCCCTTTTCTCCAACGGCGATCATATGGACAGCGACAGGGGGAAAGATCCCTCCCTCCTTAAGCACCGGCGAAAGGTGCCCCCCTTCGGCAATATTATCCCTGGCATGGCCTATATTTTCGACAATAACTGAATTTTTAACTACATCCTTTGCAATGTCAAGGGCTTCTGTAATGGGTACCCCTCCCTTGAGGAGGAGTGAAAAGGTCCTTGCAAACCTCGATACTTCAAGCCTGCATAAAATCTTCCCCGTTACGGGTAGTTTAAGGAATGCCCTATCTATAAAGAATCTTCCTTTCCTGCTCTTTCTCATTCTCAAAAGCAGGAGAAAGAACAGGGCGCCTGCCGCAAGTATGAATGGCCAGTTTGTATTGATGGTGTTTGTTGTCCAGACCAGTATTTTTGTGGGGAGGGGGAGGGTTTGGCCCATATTAGTGAAGATGGAGATAATCCTGGGAATGACAAGGATAAAGAGGATGGTGAGCACCATCGCTCCTATGATGGTCATAAGAATGGGGTAGATCATGGCGGCCATGAATTTGCCCCGAAGGGCCTCCTGTTTTTCACCGACCCCGGCAAGTTCATCCAGCACCTGGTCCAGTTCTCCTCCCCGTTCACCAGCCTTGACGAGATTGACGAAGGTTTTGCTGAAATGGTCAGGGTAGCGGGAAAAGGCTTCTGAAAGGTCCATACCCGATGATACCTTCTCCTTAATGTCAACAATGGTTTTCCTTAAAGTAGCTCTGGATATCTGTTCCGACAGGGCCGTCAGGGAATCGACGACGGGCATGCCCGATGTGAGGAGCGAGGCAAAGAGTCTTGTAAAAGCGGTAATCTCCGATTTTTTTATTCTCCCCCTGGCAGATTCTTTCCTTTGCCTGCTTTCAGCCGCCCCGGCCTCTCTTGTTACTTCGAAAGGAAAAAGGCCCTTTGATTTCAGTTTGGACGTGGCATGGTCCGTGCTGTCGGCATCGATAATACCTGACAGCATCCTCCCTGAGCCATCGTATGTTTTGTATCTGAATACGGCCATAAGCTGTGTTCTCTTTACGCTAAAAAAGCTTTTTCCCGTTAATTTTTAAATCAGGTCTCTTTACAGTCCCCGAAAGGTGGATGGTAAAATTGTTTCCTCCATCTGCCGGCCCCTTTATCATGGAGATCATACCTGACAGCGGACTGTAGGAAGCCTCTGACAATTCGATTTTTCCGCCAAGATCAAGGGAACTGTTTTGGGCAGGCTTTGCCAGTTTAATGGTCCCCTGGCCATTAAACTGAAGTCCGTCCATGACAAGCGCAAGGGCTTTGATCATTACTGTGGCGCCATTTTTATCGAGCTTTGCCGTAAATTTTTTCAGGGGAAGCTCGGGAGCAAAGAGGCTTGCGTTCTTAATGAGCATGTCGCTTCCCTCTGCATGAAGGCTTCCCTTTCCCTTCATATAATCGGCTTCTATTGTTATGCTGCCCTTAATGCTTACCTTGCCACGTTCTATGACAGCGCCATTCTTCAGTTTTAGGCCACCTATATCAAGGAGGTTAGCTTCAATACCTATTTCTGCCTTCCCCTCTTCTATGACTATGGCGCCCTTTCCTTCGCCACCGTTAATAATATAAAAGCTGAGTTTTTTCCTGCTGCCTATGAGGCTGAAGGGGTTTGCCTTTACCCCGAGCACGTCGATGTGAGGGGTGACTAATGCCCGGCCCTTTCCGGCAATGACAAAGCTTTCAAGTTCCAGGCCGAGAGGAAGCAGAATGGATGAATCGCCAAGTGATATATCAAGCTCCGCCGAGGAGGCCGCTGTTGAAATAGCCCAGTTCCTGGCCTCTTTCAAGGGAAACCTGGCCATAAAAAAAAGGAGGAAGAGGACAATAAAAAAGGTTGCATAGCGTTTTTGTTTCTTTTTTAGATCAATCTTTTCCAAAACTACTCAACTTCCCTTGTGGCGGCAAGTACCTCTTCCGGTGTGGTGATTCCCTCTTTGATTTTTTTCAGGCCGTCTTCCCTCATGGTGACCATGCCCCCCTTGATGGCTTCACTCCTGATGTCATCTCTCGTGGCCGATTCGACAATGAGCCGTCTTACCGTTTCACTGAGGGTCATAATTTCGTAAATGGCGCCTCTTCCCCTGTAACCGGTGTCTGAACACTGCTCGCAACCTTTTCCCCTGTAAAAGGTCATTTCCTCCTTTATGCCGAGTTCATCAAGCAGTTCATGGTTGGGCAGGTAACTTTCCCGGCAGGCTTCGCATATTTGTCTGACAAGGCGCTGGGCAATGACGGCGCGAACCGTTGCCGATACGAGAAAGGCCTCTACTCCCATATCGACAAGCCTAGTTACGGCGCTTGCCGCATCGTTTGTGTGGAGCGTACTGAAAACAAGATGCCCCGTCAGTGATGCCTGGATGGCAATCTCCGCTGTTTCTACATCACGAATCTCACCGACCATGACAATATCGGGGTCCTGCCTCAGAATGGATCGGAGTCCCCGGGCAAAAGTAAGCCCCACCTTGGTATTGACGGGAATCTGGCCGATACCGGCAATCTGGTATTCAACGGGGTCTTCGACGGTAAGAATGTTTCGCTCGGGAGAATTGAGTTCTGCCATGGCGGCGTAAAGTGTGGTTGTTTTTCCACTTCCCGTCGGCCCCGTAACGAGGACGATGCCGTTTGAAGCATTGATTATCCTGTTAAAGCGTTCAACGTCGCTGCTGCCCATACCGAGGTCCGATATGCCGAGAAGCACGCTTGCCCGGTCCAGGATTCTCATTACGAGCCTTTCCCCGAAGGCCGTCGGAATAACGGACAGTCTAATGTCCACGTCCATTCCGGCAATCTTGATTTTTATCCTTCCGTCCTGGGGAAGCCGCCGCTCGGCAATATTGAGCCCGGCCATGACTTTCAGCCGTGATACGATGGCCGAATGGAAACTTTTAGGGGGTGTTAGCTTTTCATAGAGCGTGCCGTCTATCCTGAAGCGAACCGTCACTTTCGATTCGTAAGGTTCGATGTGGATATCGCTTGCCCGTTCCCTGACGGCCTGGTAAAAGAGCTTATTGACGAGCCTGATAATGGGGGCCTCGTCGGAAAAATCGAGAAGATCCTGCGCTTCTTCCAGGTCGATGGAAAGTCCGCCTACGTTCTCATCGGTAATATCTTCCATGACTTCTTCCGTGGATGAGAAGTTTTCTTCCATGAGATTGTGAATTCTTGCGGTAATCTTTTCCCTGGAGCAAAGGGCCTGAACGGTCTTCTTTCCTGTTAGTGAGTAAATGTCATCAAGAGGCGCCGTGTTTAAAGGATCGGAGATGGCCACATAAATGGTGTCCTCTTCAATGCGGTAGGGGAGAATGCCGTTTTTTTTTAGATAGTTCAGGGGCGCTGCCTTCTTTATCTCTTCGGCATGGATCGTTTCAGGCAGTTTTTCCATGTAGGTTATGTCAAATTGCTCTGCCAGGGCAAGGAGCAGTTCTTCTTCCGTAATACTCCCCTTGCCGATTAATATTTTTCCCAATAGTTCATATTTTGATTTCTGGGCAAGGAGAGCAGCCTCAAGGTCCGCTTCATCAACGGCCCCTCTGGAAAGAAGTATTTCACCTATAGGCTTCATCAGTTTGCCCGGCTTTCCTCTTTCTTCATTTCTTCCTCTTTGTCTTCACCGTCAGCAAGATTTTCCCTGATAAATGACTTCATATTCTCTCTTTTTTCCCGGGTAATTATTTCCATCCCTTCAGCATCTCTAATGATGCGGGGTGTGAGGAATATGAGGAGGTTTGTTTTTTCTTTTTTCTTTTCTGTATATCTGAAAAGCATGCCAAGGAGCGGGATGTCACCCAGGCAGGGAACCTTGCTTGCCGTGTCATATTCGTTATCCTTGATGAGGCCGCCAATGGCCACGGTCTGGCTGTCTCTCGCAACGATGGTGGTCTGTGCAGATCGCTTTGTAGTAATCAGATCGGATGCGCCCTGAAGAGGGGTCTCTTTTACATTGGATATTTCCTGGAAAATTTTTAGCTTGATAAAATCACTCTCATTGACCTGTGGCGTTAGTTTCAGCTTGATACCCACATCTTTTCTCTCGATCGTTTCAAGGGGTGTACCGGCTGATGTCTGGGCTCTGCTTGTAACGAAGGGCACGTTTTCACCGACGACGATTTCCGCTTCCTCGTTATTGGTTGTCAGAAGGTGAGGTGTGGAAAGGACGTTAATGCCTGATTCCGTCTCCAGCGCCCTTACCAGCGCTCCTATGTTGTAAAAGGTCTGTCCGGCCCATTCGATGGTTCCATCGACAGCGCCGACGACAAGGCCCTGACTTGAAAGGCCGAGCGGATTGGCGCTTGCCGCTTCAATGCCTCCAAGCTGGAGCCCCCTATTACTTCGATATTGCTCGAACTGGCGGGATCAGTGGTGCCGCGAAATTCGAAGCCCAGGTCTCTTTGTTTATCCAGGCTGATTTCCATAATAGTGGCTTCAACGTAAACCTGCCTCCTCCGGATATCGAGCTTTTCAATGACCCCCTTAATGACCCTGAAATCCCTGGGAGAGGCTGTAATGACGAGGGCATTGGTCGCCTTGTCGGGCGTAATGGCAATGTTGCCCGTAATAGGCATCTCTGTTGTTGCACCCTTGGCCCCCGCTTTAGGCCGTTGCTTTCCCCTTGTCTGTGTCATGTTGTTGAGTACTTTGGCAAGGTCTTCGGCGACGGAGTTTTGCAGGTAGTAAACGTGGATCTCTCCTTCTTCCATCTCCGTCTGAACATCGAGCATGTTAATCAGTTCCCTGATTTTTTCCAGTTCCGCTTCATCGGCTACAACAATGATAGAGTTGGTTCGACTGTAAGGAATAAACTTAAGAACTGAAGATGCTCCAGGTTGTGCGCCTCTTCTTCCGGCGCCGGATTTTGCCCTTTTGCTTATGGGGAAGATACTCGCGAGCTCCTTGGAGAGGCTGTCTGCGTCGGCATAGGTAAGCTTTATCACTTCCAGCTTTTCGCGAATGTCGGCCACATCGATTTCTCCGATGATTTCAAGCATTCTCCTGATATTGGAGGAAATATCGGTAACAATAAGGGTGTTTGTGCCGGGATAGTCGATCATGAGCCCGTTTTTTGAAACCAGGGGCGCCAGTGTTGCCTTTATACTTGGAGAAGGTGCATATTCGAGAGGGATGATCTGGGTAACGATTTTGTCATTTTTGGGGATTTTCCTGCTTTCTCTCCCTTTTCTCGTCGATGAAAGTGATTTGGAGGCATCCGGTTTGGGGATGATTTTTATGATGCCTGCCGATTCAACGGCAGAAAAGTTACTCACCTCAAGAATGGATTCAAAGACCCTGTAAGCCTCTTTAGGTGTTATTTTTCTGGGCGATATGATGGTTATCTTCCCCTTTACCCTGTTGTCGACAATGATATTTTTACCTGTCAGCTCACTGATGAACTTGATAACGACCCGAATATCGGCATTATCGAAATCCATGGATATGAGTTTTTTTTCTGCCGCCCATGAATTGCCCGCCCAAATAAATGCCAGTATTAATAAAAAGGTGAAAACAACTGTTTTCACTGGTCCCTGTTTTTTCAAAATGCCTCCAGAATGATTTCTACACAAAATACGAAAAAATTATCTTATTTCGTAATGAATGGTTTCTCGTTTCCCTCTTCTCTCAAGTTTTATGCTGAAGCTTCCCCCGTCTTTAAGCTGCTGGTATACCATAAAGGCCTCTTCCGGTTTATCAATGGCTCTGCCGTTAATCTCCTTCACAATATCCCCGTTTTGTAGTCCGATGCTTTCGACGAGGCTTCCCCTCTTGATATTAAGCAGCTTGTAACCTGCTCCTTTCCCTCTGACCAGGTTGGGTACGACTCTTACCTGAGTCATGAACTGGCTAACATTACCGGACAGTCTGTCCACTTCTTTCTTGTCGAGAATAAACCTGTCTGCCGCTACTTTTTTTATGCCCTTTGTGGGAGAGCTAATCCTCTTTTCCAGGGCTGCGGCTTCATCGAACTGGACTTCCAGCATCTCTTCACTTCCGGCATTATTGACAATTACCCTGTTGCGCTCTATTCGCACAATTTTTGCGGGGCCAACCATGTCGCCTATACGGTAAAGTGACTGGTCTTTTTTATCAGGTGCTTTGATAACGGCAAAAGAGTAGGCAGGAATACCTGCAACCGTTCCCATAAGTCTGTAATTAAGTGATGACAAGGGAATGTTTTCTACAGGCCCGGCTTCTTCTTCAACGTTGACTTCTTCTGCTGTCGGTTCCAGCGGTGTAACCGTTCCTTCAGGGTTGAAGACATTTTTTTCCCAGACGGGACTGTAGTATGAAAGCTGCCGCCTTTCTGCTGCCGCCGGAATTCCTGAAGCGCTGCTTTCAGAAGCAAGTGGTGGTGAGGGGATGGCAGGAATCACTCCTCCTATAAGTTTAACGGCCATACCTGATGTGAGCCAGGCTGCAACAACCAGAAAAATCAGCTTGGCTATAAGAGCAGCATGGTCTGCCTTAAGGCCGGCATCGGCGGGAGTATGATCGGCCGTTGCGCTCATAAAGAGGGTGCTTTTCAAAATCTTTTTCATCATTTCTTTCGTATATTGCCGAAAACTTGACGCATTTAACCTAATTATAACTGTAACCTATTATAATAACACATCTTTTAATATATTCAAGCAAATTTAAATGAAGGCATGTCCGGCATCACCCCCGTCAATTATTTGCTTTATGAAAAGTCTTGCCGACGCGGAACGAAGGAAATGCGCCTTTTCATTGCCCGAAGGGATTCATTGCTTGAATCTTTTCCTCTGATCAAGTATCATCTTTCTTTATTTTTTCTATATTTTTTGAGGGTTAAAACAGTTTTGCGTCTTTGTGCACTTGCAAGTGGAAGCAGGGGAAATTCGATCTACCTGGAAGGGGGCGGGGCGAAGGTTTTAATCGATGCCGGGCTTTGCGGCCGGGAACTGACGTCACGTCTCGATTCTATCGGCGTTGATCCCGAAACGCTCGATGCTGTCATCGTCACCCATGATCACAGGGACCACGTTTCCGGTGTGGGGATTATGGCAAGAAGGTATAATCTTCCTGTTTATTCCGCTTACGGCACGATTAAGGCATCGGAAAAGGTATGGGGAAAGATCAGCCATATCGATGAAATAGAATCGGGAACGCTCTTCTCCATTAATGACCTGGAATTCTACCCCTTCTCCACACCTCACGATTCAAGGCAATCCGTCGGTTTTATCTTCCGGGCGGAAGGTAAAAAAGGGGGGATAGCAACGGACCTCGGTTATGTTACGCGACTTGTAAGAGAATGTCTTAAAGGCTGCAACGTAATGGTTGTTGAATCAAACCATGATGAAACCATGCTCATAGACGGGCCTTATCCCTGGCATTTAAAACAGAGAGTCAAAGGGAGGGAGGGCCATCTTTCCAACCTGGCCTGTACCGAACTCGTTGAGGACGTATACCACGAAAAACTCCAATCCATTGTGCTGGCACACCTGAGTGAAGTAAATAACAATCCTGATCTGGCGTATGAAACGCTCATGTCGCGCATGAAAGAACGCTTTCACGGGGAGGTGAAGGTCTCCATGGCCCGGCAGGAGAGGGTGGGGGAGATGATAAAAATTTGAAAAACCTTGTTGCAGGTTACCAGTTACAGGTTTCAGGTTGGATAAAAGAGAAAAATGAAAAGTTTTAGGGATCCGGAGGTTTATACTCTTTCCTATAAACTTGCCGTAAGAGTACATAAAATATCTCCGGGACTACCTAAGTATGAACTTTATGAAGAGGGGAGTCAGCTTAGAAGGTCTTCTAAGGGAGTTACATCGTGTATTGTCGAAGGATATGGTAGGAGAAGTTATAAAGCGGACTTTATAAGGTTTCTTATTTATGCCCAGGCATCCTGTGATGAGACAATTCTGCACCTTAACATAATAAATGATACGCACGATCTGAATAATAAAGAAATTGAAACAATGGTGAGTGAGTATAAAACATTAGGCCGCAAGATTAACCGCTTTATCAAATATGTTGAAGGCAACTGGAAATAAAATTTTATAAAATCCCGGTCTGAAAAACCTGCAACTTGTAACTGGTAACCTGCAACAAATTGTTAGAAATTGAAAAGTAATAAATTACAGAATTAAATAAATTGAGGAACAAAGGAAGAAAAAATTATGATCGAACGTTATTCAAGACCTGAAATGGTCAAAATATGGACGCAGCAGAACAAATACCAGAAGTGGCTCGATGTGGAGATTGCCGCTTGTGAGGCATGGAACGAACTGGGGAAGATTCCTGATGATGCCATGAAGGTTATTAAGGAAAAAGCCGATTTTGATGCCGACAAGATCGATGAAATAGAGAAGGTGGTAAAGCATGATGTAATCGCTTTTTTAACTTCCGTCGCTGAATATGTAGGGCCCGATTCGAGGTTCATTCATATGGGAATGACCTCTTCCGACGTGCTCGATACCTCTTATGCGCTTCTTTTGAGGGAAGCCGGAGAAATCATTCTTGACGATATTAAAAGACTTATGGAAGTTATTAAGAAAAGGGCCCTGGAGCATAAGATGACGCCTATGATGGGCCGCTCTCACGGTATCCACGCCGAGCCTGTTACTTTTGGCCTCAAAATGGCCATGTGGTACGACGAAATGAGGAGAAACCTGGAAAGAATGGAAAGGGCCCTTGATGTGATCAGTGTCGGTATGGTTTCCGGCGCTGTGGGGACCTTTGCCCATATGCCGCTAGACATTGAGGAAAAGGTCTGTCAAAAGCTGGGTCTCAAGCCGGCGCCTGTATCGACGCAGGTCATCCAGCGTGATCGCCATGCAGAATACTTCAGTACGCTTGCTCTCATTGCTTCGAGCATCGAAAAGTTTGCCGTCGAAATCAGGCACCTCCAGAGAACGGAAGTTTATGAGGCGGAAGAGCCCTTTACCAAGGGACAAAAAGGATCGAGCGCCATGCCGCACAAGCGTAATCCTGTTCTTTCGGAAAACCTGACAGGCCTTGCCAGGCTGGTGAGAGGCTATGCGCTATCGGCCATTGAAAATATTCCCCTCTGGCATGAAAGAGATATCAGCCATTCTTCCGTTGAAAGGGTCATTGGTCCCGATGCGACGGTAACGCTCGATTTTATGCTCAACAGGACCATCGGTCTTATTGACGGTCTTGTTGTCTACCCTGAAAATATGATGAAAAACCTCAACCTTATGAAGGGCCTCGTCTTTTCCCAGCAGATCATGCTTAAAATGGTGGAAAAGGGGATTACCCGTGAAGAGGCTTACGGCCTGGCCCAGAGAAATGCCATGAAGGTTTGGGAAGAGGGAGCCGATTTTAAGGAAGAACTGCTTGGTGACAAGGACGTAATGAACCTGCTAAGCAAGGAAGAGCTTGAAGAGGCCTTTAATCTCGATTATTATCTCAAAAATGTGGATAATCTCTTTAAGAGGGTATTTGGGGCCTGATAAAAAGGCGTCTTTGCGAGGAGTGCAACGACGTGGCAACCTCCTTGCAGTTTGTGGATAAAGGAGATTGCCGCGCTACGCTCGCAACGGCGAACATTTTTCATAAACTTAAGCAATTACTTAATATGATCGTTTCAAATGCAATAGTCACCGGGAGGGCTTAAAATGGATATTTATGCATGGCTGGGTACGCTTTTTATTTCCTTTCTTATACTGGTCCTCTTCTGGGCCATTGGAAAGTCGTCGGAATATACGCTTAATAACTGGGTATCGATTCTTGTAAAAAAGACGCCTACCGAGCTCGATGACAGAATTCTGGAAAGAGGCAAAAAGCCGATACATTACCTGATTCTTTTTATAGGTATTTACATTGCTTTTACCCGTCTTCCTCTGGCCGGTACCTTTAACAGCATAATAGACGGGATTATCTATGTGGCAGGTATATCCATTGCCGTCTATCTCGTTTATTCCGTCTTTGATGAAGCTCTCAAGTGGTATGCTGAAAAAATAGCCAAAGAGACTGAATCGAGGCTCGACAAGGAATTTCTCCCCCTTATCGAAAAACTTCTTGCCATCTTTATTTTCCTGGGCGGCCTCATTGCCATCCTGAAGCATTTCAACCAGGATATTTATTCTCTTGTTACCGCCCTCGGCGTCGGTTCTCTTGCCATTGGTCTTGCTGCAAAAGATACGCTGGCCAATATGATTTCCGGTTTTACCATCATGGTAGACCGCCCCTTCAGGCCCGGTGACAGGGTTGAGCTCGGTTCCGGTGAAATAGGCGACGTGCTGGAAATCGGCATGAGGAGCACAAAAATTAAGACATTTTATAATACTATACTTGTCGTGCCCAACAGTGACCTTGTCAATACGCGGCTTGTCAATCACAGCTATCCCGATTCCAAGGTAAGCGGCAGGGTAGAAGTTGGCATTGCCTACGGTACCGATGTGGAACTCGCTAAAAAGACAATGATAGAGTCGGCCCTTGCCGTTGAAGAAGTCCTGAGAGATCCGTCGCCGGCGGCCTATTTTACAGGTTTCGGAGACAGCGCACTTGATATGATGCTGGCTTTTTGGGTAGATAATTATTCCATTCGTTTTGCCACACAGGACAAGATTAATATGGAGATAAACAGGCGCTTTGCCGGAGTCGGTATTGACATTCCTTTCCCTATGAGGACGGTTATTACCCGTAGTGAAGCACCTGAAGAAAAAAAAGTAAAAGTTAAAAAAACGCCGTCCAAAAAAAGTAAATAATTCCGATGATGTCCCTCATTATTTCATTATTTAAAAGAGTTAATTAGATATGCGTATTTTCATATTTTTTCTCATTATTTTTTGGACGGCTCCTTCCTTTGCCCTTGAAATGGTTGTTCACAGGCCCGATGAAGCCTTCGTTAGCGGTGAAGACGGCAAGATCTATGTATACGATGCCGAAATGCTGGCTCCTGAGGAGGCCCTTCAATTGTCGGAAACTTTTTTCAAGTGGTATGGCATCGGCAAATACCCTTTTATTTACAAGATTCCCCGCATTGAAGATTATTATGTCGTTGCCGCCATAGGTTACCAGGGTGGAAAGGATAAAGGGATAAGGTTTTACCTCATCAAAGAGCGAAATAATAAACGGCTTCGCAGGGTTCAGACTACAAAAGGCGCCGGTGACAGTCTCATGCTGACGCCCACCTTTTATTATGATGATAAGTCGGTAATTATCCTGGCCGAGGTAGGCGCTGAATCGAGCTGGGGCTTTTCTGTTTTCCGTTTTGATCCTGAAAGAGGCTACCTCTACTGGATGGGCATGATCAATGTGGCCGAACCGGCGGAACGTTTTAATGAGATGACGAGCCCCATTGAAGTGACCCGCGTTTTTGTCGATAATAGCGAGAAGAAGCCAACCTACACTGTTGAGATTTCCGGGGACATTGTTTTAAATCCCGGCAGCAAGGACCAGAAGACCTATCATTACAAAGGGGAGAGTTTCAAATTTGTGAGCAAGGGTAAACGCTTTATTTTTCAGGAACCGGGGGTGAAAAAGGAGAACTGATATTTTCAAAAGATTTATCCACCAAGTACAGGAAGGTCACTAAGAGAGGATAAATACGCCACCTTTATAATATAAACAATATTTACCGGACCTCCTCAGGGAGTTTTAAATGTCATACGTTAGAACCGATCCCTGGCCCTTTTCTTAAGAGGAAACTTTATTTGACAAGTTATAAACTTATGGTTTTGATGGATGAAAATAATATACAGGCATGATGTTCCTATAATCTGCGCTTCGCAACTAAATAAGGAGGATTGAATGACTGAAGAACCAAAACTCCGGGGGATAACACGTCCTTTCATTAGTAGCGTTTTAATCACCGTTGCCCTTGCTGTAACTGCTGCATCATGCTCAAGCGAGGACAGGAAAGTGGCGAACAATACAGGGCAAACTCCAAAACAGATGACCTTAGAGGTGACAGGCAAGAACGCGAAGGCTCTGACTTTCAGCAATTGGGCATTTGAACGTATGAATGGAGACAACCCCGTTTTTGCAGGGAAAATCACTTACAACGGCGGAATGGTCACAAAAGCCGATGCGTTTTGTTTCCAGGATGGCATGAAAAGTATTGCCCATCTTATCTTTAACAGTGACCTAAAACCTGGAGAGAGCGCCAAGGGAGAAATTCACTGCGCCCAGATCAGAAACCCACCCGTAGAGATCGTTATAGAATTGAATTAGATGTAGATTCACCCTTGGGAGGGAGGTGTTTTGGTGATCTATCAATAGTTATAGTTAATAGGGACACATCCGAATGGCACTAAGTTAAGGGTGTTTAGCATGCACTATCAATAGCTTGCCCCTGTATTAATAAGCCTGCAATGGCAATTAACATGTGTCATGGCCAAAGTCTTTTATAGGGCGTCCCTAACAATTAAAACCGGATTCCCGCTAAAACAATGCGGGTCGGAGATCTCTGAAATGACAATATTGAGGATACAACAATTCAAGTTGCCCTGTTAATAGTAGAGGCCTGGACGGTGCCGTTTTCATAATAAAAGTGCTTAACTTAGTGCCATTCGGGACACATCCGAATGGCACTAAGTTAAGCCCCTTCAGCACGATATTTAGCCCTATGTGGAATATCTACCATTTCATGTCTTGGTGAGGTCAATAATGCAAAGTT
>JAOUBX010000106.1 GCA_029860075.1 Deltaproteobacteria bacterium
GCGAAACTTACAGCACACGATTACTCGAATACTGCTTCACGGTACTACCGGGACGAATGAGCAATTCCCCGGACAGGACTTTAACCTGCTAGATATGTTGCCGATAACGGCGTACGGTCCGACCCCAGCGCGGGGCTCCAGCGCGGGGCACTCACGGTCCGACCCCAGCACGTCAGCTATGTTAAAGAAGCGACCCCTACCCCTTTATTAAAAACTCTCCGGCACAAGGCCGAGTTGATTTATCGATTCATTTGCAGCTTCAAGATGTCCAGCCGTGTTAAGTACTTCTTCATAATCCCAAAATTTAAGTTTTTTATTTAATCCCTCAATGGTAGCTGTACGCTTTTTGATTTTTTCTATCTGTGCAGCATCCGAAACAGCTACGACACCTTGCACAGCAGAATTATTCAAGGCTTGCTGAAGATTAACGATTAGACTATCGATGTTGCCTTTTGTCTGTACCTCAAAAACATATATTACCTTTCCCATATTGCCAATGGTTGCTTCCCAAACTGTATCGACAATCGAACCATGAGCAACTTTCTTTTCCGTATCTGCATCAAAACCCAGCCAGCGGCCAATATCCTTCAGTTTCTCTTTTACTTCGTCATGTATAAATTCAGATGCCTTATTATTTTCGATCTCACCAGGTGCAGTTTTGCCCTTTACCTCTTTACTGTGAATCTTACTAAGCTTTTCTTCAACCTGTAATTCATCCCAAATAAAGTAGTCAACTACAAGAAGTGATGGGTCGGTAATTCCAGCTTTTTTCAAGTCTTCAACAAGCAATTTAGCAGATTGGGTAAGTTCTACGTATTTTTCACCCGAAACCTGATAGTCATAGCGGGGAAGGTTTTCAAAGCCAAGGTGGTTAAGTCCGACATAAGCCCTTCTGTTCCAGATCATACATTCATTTGGATGAACATGGCACAGAAGTTCACTCATCATGGCCGGACCCATCCCTTTAATGTTTTTTCGAAATCGGTCCCAACGCGTATCTATTTTTATAGTGCCCCAAAGAAGTTCGGCTAGCTCTTCTTTCAGCCTTTCAAATCCATTGTCCTGAATCAGTTTATCAACAACATATTGCTTGTTGCCCCAGATAAGCATAGCCCAGAGCTTTGCAATATATTCATAAAACTCATCAGCATCCATTTTAAGGATTTTGTCTTTACTTTTTTCCTGATAATATTTAACACGTTCTGAATGTTCTTCCCGTTCCTTTATCTGTTTTTCATCTTCCGTTGATAGACGTTTAATATAATTCTTAATATGCTCTTGCAGTAACTTTTGATTCATTATCTCCCCTTAATCAAACTTTATACAAATAATAGGTGCTATTTATAATACTCACATATTAAACTGAACCGCTGCCTTTATTTATCCCTTTGATTTCAACTAGCTATCAACTAGCTATCAATAATCCAAGCAACGTAAGTATTTGTTTTTATTACATCTGGCTCCTATATTTCTTGTATCAGTCAACTACCCGTCAACTAAATTCAGGTCCAGAAAGGTACATACTTTCTAAGCTTTGGTGGTGCATCTTCGTCATGAAGTTTGATTACACCACTTTCAAGAGCATCTCTAATCAGCCGGGAAGCCATTGCTTTATTTTCTGCCTCTATACCAAAGCGGCCACGCAGCGTTGTATTGGTCATAAAATCCCGTTGTACATATTTCAGGCAGGCGTGAAGGTAGCAAGCTCTAATCCTGTCCCACTTATCCATATCTCTTAATTCACGGTGGGCAAAGAGCACTATAAGCGTATGTTCTTCTGTTGTCTCAAAAAGAGGAGCCGGAAGCTGATAAAATTCAGCTTGAAATACTACCTTATCGATACCGCTGCCACGTTCTTCACAGATACCAATACGCCGCATAAAAGAGGCTAATGCTTCATTTCTTGACTTTGGTGGGCTATCAAGGAAGCGATCTGTTTTTACAAGGGGCAGGCCGGGATTGGTAATTTCCATTCGATCATCAAAAATCTCAACCATTGGCGCTGTACCGGTAGCATGAAAATCCTGATGAATAATGGCATTAGCCACAAGCTCACGGATAGAGAGTTCAGGGAACATGGGTACTTCTTTACGCAATGCTTGGCCAATCACTTCATTGCTGGGCAAAAGGTTGGTAATAAAACTAATCAGCCCCTCGAAACCTGAAGCATAGCCTTTTGTACCTTCCTGTTCCCGAATCGTTTCTACCTTGCTTTTTCCTTTGTACAATATAACTCTTACGGCCTTATGTTTCAGTGAGTGAAAATCTCCAAGCTTTTTGGCAAAAAGGATAGCGCCCAGGTTGGTAATGTTCCATTTGCCACTACTAACAGATACAATCATTTCATCTGCTTCCAGGGCGGAGAGGATACCGTCCCGCCCTTCTGGCAAAGGAAGAGAAAGGAGGTCAAAATAAGCGGGGTAATCGAGCAAACGAAAAACCTCGTCAGCACTCACGTTTTCGGCGGCAATCTCTTTTTCAAAGGGTATCCGGTCAAAGACACGCCAAAGCTCACGCTCTTTCTCCGGAAAGTCCTTGAGCTTCTTTTTGTATGTACCAACCCGTATATACTCTATATTTTTGAATTGAACGGGATGTCGAAATGCAGCACCAATTTCAAGTAAAACAATAGAATGATCATCTACCTGAAGCTCATAGAATCGGAAGTTGATTTTTGGTGACAGAAGCCGAAGCAGCCAGCTTTCTAGCTCTTCCTGGCCAACTTTTGAAGTTGAAGGTTTGAACGTGGTACCAACAGTTTCATGAGACTTGTTGTCTACACCCCAGATCATATAGGCATTAACCTTGCCTAACAGGGCTGCAGAATTAGCCAATGCAGAAAGATATTCCCCTATCTCCTCAGGGTTGTCATTGTTTAACTTTAATTCAAGCCATTCTGTTTCTGACGGGAGCTTGCATAGTTCATGGAATAGGCTTAATAAAAATTCAGCAGAGCGGTCAACAGTCATTGTTTAAGTACCTCTCTCATAAATCAATCCCCAATTACCCCAACTTCTTCTTCCAGCCATTTCATTGCTCTATCTTCATCCTGTTCTATGGCTATTTCAACAGCACGCTTGGCACATTCCAAAAGGTGCTTTGATTGTTTGCGTAATCTATGTGACTCATTCACCTTGCCAAGAAGTGTATTTTGGGCTTCTTTAGAGATAAATGGAATGACAAACTTATCTATATCTCTCGGGTAAAGTTCTGGTTGAGCACTGCCTGCACTCAATTGTTCTGTTTGCAGCCGACCCACTAATGAGTTAATTACGAATGCAACATATTCAGGGTTTTCCCCTCTTATTCGGAGTATATTTACATGGTTGCTGGCTAATGCAGGTTTATCCAATGGGTAATAGGCAGTTCGTCCAATATTTGCGCCAGTGGTATAGGTCAAAATATCTCCCTTTTTAATACGCGCTTTCTTTTGGCTGTCCCAGTTTGAATGGTCTGTTTTTTCAAAGTTCTCAAAATCAAGACCATCTTCAAGAATGCGTTTACTTGTTATAACGTCAAGAGAGCCCTCACAGGTATACTTGGGTTGTAATCCCCGCGTATTATACGTTTGTATTTCAGAGACCAGCTTTATATATTCACTATTATTTTCTATCGCTTGCAGCAATTCATCATATTTCGGCTGAAAATGCTCTGCATCAATACGTTCTGATTGCTCAACATCGGAATAATTTTTAACAAAACTTAGCTGGTGTTTTGGTCGCCAGTCTGAAACGCCAAGTTCTGAAAGGAGGAGGTTTTGGGCATCTTCATAAAGGTTATTACTTTTTTGTTTTAGTAACTCTATCTTTTCAAGTAACCCACCTATTGATCCTTCTATTTCAAATCTAGGAATAGGTAGAGATTTCAGATAACTTGTAGTTAAAGTTGACTGACCAGTTCCTCCCGTTTCCCCTCTATCAATTAGTTTTTTCCCATATTTGCATAAAATAAAAATATTAAGATATGCTGGATTAATTTTGTCTGGTCTAACGATACCTATATCTCTGCTAAATATGGCCTTCCTTTTATCAGTTACATAACCAATTTTTCCGATTGAGCCTTTACCTTTGAGAGTAATGAGGGTATCACCTTCTTTAATCTGATAACGTGATATGCGCTTATATTCATCTTCACTCAAATAATCAGAGTTGGTATAAGAAACATCTCCTTTGTTTATGTTTCTTCCTGTTAAACATGGTATTCCTGTTTTTGAAAAAATGGGATTAGGGCCTTGCGTTATCCAACTGGTAACGTTTTCAAGATAGTCAAATTTGTTACTTTCAACTAGATTGACTATTTCTACGTATTCTTTCCTAAAGTACTCTGAATCCAAACGAAATGAATGATTATCATTCCTAATTTCACTCACTTTTAAAACTGAATATTCCATCCTAGATATTATCCCAGAAAGACAGTTTTTCAGCCTTGGCAAATTTAGCAAACGCCTCCGCTATTCCATCAGGCAACTCTCCATCATGATTATGCAGATCATGGTCAACAATGAGATGGCCGTTTCTATCGAGCTTGTATTGATTTTTACCGTTTTTGACAAAAACATAATCACCGGAATTGTCTTTGCCTCCCTTTTCACTGACGGCAAAAAAGATAGGGTAGTCATCTACTTTCGGACAGAGTTTATCATCCCATTTTTGAACGAATAATACGCTTGTTTTGGTACCTGTGTGAGGTTTAAAGGTGTTGCCATGAAGACCGACAACGGCAAG
The DNA here is from genome assembly GCA_029860075.1 of Deltaproteobacteria bacterium. Lineage (NCBI taxonomy): Bacteria > Pseudomonadati > Myxococcota > Myxococcia > Deltaproteobacteria bacterium. The sequence goes on from JAOUBX010000106.1 coordinate 4,725, forward strand.
GATACGGCCATGTTCGGCAATGAATTCACGGATATGTTTATCAGAGGTATTGTTAAAGCGTCCCTGTGGCAAGACGATCGCCATGCGGCCACCGGGTTTGAGGAAATTAAGGTTGCGCTCTATAAAGAGGATGTCCCGGCCGACTTTGGTTTGTGCTTTTCCTTTTGCATTAAAACCGAGGTGATATTGATGAAGAATTCGGCTTTCCTTGATATCTCCGGCAAAGGGAGGGTTTGCCATAAGCAGATCAAAGGCAAAGGCTTTATTGTCACCTTTTCTTAGGGCCAGTTTTTCCAGACGTTCAAAACCTTTTCCATAGGTTTTAATCCATTTTTTATCGGCCTTAACGTTTTTATCTTCATCGCCTACCTTGTCAATCCATCGCTCATAATCGAGCGTATTAAGGTGCAATACATTTGTTTCCCCATCGCCTGCAATAAGGTTTAATGTCCGGGCAACACGGACTGTCTTTTCATCAAAATCAATACCGAAGATTTTTAGGACATTCTCCTTGTCTGACGCCGGTATTTCCTCATTTGTAAAAAGGTGGCCCGTAATTTTGAATATGGTATGTACAGGAAAACCGCAACTACCTGAGGCAGTATCAATCATATGCTCACCCCGTTTTGGGTTGAGCATTTGCACACACATATCGATAACATGACGGGGAGTAAAATATTGGCCTTTTTCGCCTTTGGCTGATTTATTGACAAGGTATTCAAAGGCTTCATCAACAACGAGCAGGTTGGAGTTGAATAGCTTGACATCCTGCAAGCTGGAAACACAGACAGAAAGATGACTGGCTGAGAGTTGAAAGGTGGAGCTATCAGGGAAAACGCCTGTCCACTGTTCTTTTGCCTTGTCAAAAAGGGACTGGATTTTGTTTTGAAGCTCTGTCTCAGTCTGTCCCGTATTCCTGAATTCCATTACCCTGAATCCATCATCGGAAATACCGCTAACTGCCTCTTTTAGCGCATCGTAGTCTTGCCCATCAAGATAGTTTGGAGTATTGTTGTATTCAGAGGCTGGTTGTCGAACAGCAGTTTTAGTTACCTGCCGTAAAAAGTAGTTAATAACTTCCTTATCCTTCTGACTTTGAAATTCATCATAGAGCTTGGTAAAAATGAGCTTAAAGACTTCCTCAAAAACATCTACTCCTGCATTTGCCAGCACCTCATTTTCCATTTCAAGAATAATATCTTTAAGTGATTTTCTCTCATTGGCAATCTTATCCTTGATAATGAGGTCTCTCAGTGTGAAACGCTCACTTAGAATATCCTGTAGTGTTTGTGTTGCACCGGGGATTTCAGTAATATCTTCAAAATAGTTGGGGTCTTTCCGGTGATAATGGGAAATTTGTTCCCCATTCGTCCAAACACCAATGGGCGCTCCAGTAGCGTTACAGTAGGATCTCAGTTGGTTTTTACCATCAGTGAGCTTTGGCTTTTTTAACTCAACAATAATGTAAGGTGTGTCGTGACGATCCTTGTCGAAGATTACAATATCAGCGCTTTTTTTCTCTCTGCCAAAGTTAACGGAATATTCAAAAGCAATTCTTTTTACAGGGTAACCGAACTGGTCTATAAGCCTTGCCGCGTAGAGTTGACGAACAATCTCTTCAGGTTTTAGTTGAATGTCCTTGTTGCGAACAATACATTTAACATAATTAGTCTCCTTGCTCCTTGTCTCTCTTGTAAAGACCTTCTCTCTCAGTGCATCAATCTCTTTTGCTGAAAAGAGGTCAAGGTGATATTTGCTGTCTTTGAGAATTTTTTGAATTATGTCTTCTTGAGGCATAGTTGGTTAATCCTTTAAAATATTTTTGAAGCTAAGTCTATAGTCATTTATAGCACTGGACAACAAAAAAGCCCGGCCCGTCTACACGGTCACCGGGCTTTATCTTTTCAGTCCTCTTTTTCATACCACCACTCCCCAAAGGGTTTTTGCTGCTCAAGTTTTATATCCCATTTGAGGGGATTTTGCAACTGATTAACCACAGAGGGCAGAGAGAAATGGGTAAAAGAGAAGACCTTTTTTAACCACGGACAGAGCCGGAAAAGGGCCGTAAAAAGACTAAAGGCTATTTACCGCAGAGAAAAGATAGATCTTTTTATAGCCGCTACGCTGAAGGGCCAAAACTGTTTACCACGGAAAGAGCCGGAAGAAAGGGAAAGAAAAAGAATGTCTCGCGCAAAGATGTTTATACCCTGTGGGTGCGCCAAGGCACGGAGAGAGAAAAGAAGTTAAAAACTGTTTGACAAATAGAATGGTTAAGATTAACATGAAATTTAGACGGGTAAGTCCTTCTACGTGCCCGGGATGTTCCCTTCCATCGGTTGGCAAGAGTCCCGGGATGATTGGCGTAGCGGGGTCCGTCTTTTTTTTGCCTTATTTCAGATATTCCGTTTCGAAAGCAACTGTATCCTTAAAAACATTGTACCAAAGCATATCTCTCCACTCATATTTCCTATAAAATCCCCAACAAAATAAGTCTACAGCCTGCAGACCAGTATTTTCATGTGATCTTTCATGGTAAATGTTTAATGGAATATTAAGAGGTAGCAATGCTTCTAATTGATTCTCTACGTAATTGTTGAAGTCAGAAATATCCTCTTTATTTTTGCACTTATCGAGAACGAGTGTAACCGCATTGCCTGGATTTGAGAGATCAACTTTTTCCAAAAGAAATCGAGCCAGGAAATTATAGAGTTTCTTTTTTCCCTGAACTGTTCGCAAAGACTTATCTACACGCCTTTTATTTAGAGTCACCGAGTAGAGTTTCCAGCCTTTTACAGGGACATGACGATAAAAATATTCTTTTATGGCAATTGTTGTTTCTGTTGCTTTTAATTCTTTAATGAAACGCTTTCCGGATTTTTTATGATTCAATTTATTTTTCAGAGTTCGTCTGACGGCCTTTCTGAATCCGTCTGATGCATCCTTCCCATTACAAACGAGAAGGGTAATAACGAACTTGTTTGACGTTTTTTTCTTTTTGAAATCAAAACCTAAATCACCTGATTCATCGAGATAAATAATCAATTTTCTTCCTTAATTAGCGAAATTTAAAAGAGAAAACATAACATACAGATGTGCATCAAGAAACAGGTTTTTATGGCTAAACTATCAAGTACAAAAAGGTGTCTATTTCGGATTATTCGATTCCGGAATGCGGATAGAAGGGCAAAAGCTTATTCGCCACGGAGATCACAGAAGACACGGAGGAGAACCAAACAGAGCAGAAGATTCTATGACCGCTACGCGGAAGGGCAAAAGATATCTACCACGGACAAGGCCGGAAAGGGCCGGAAAAAGATTTATTATCCACAAAGGTCACGAAGGAAAACCGGAAAAGAGAAAAAAATATCTCGCGCAGAATAGTTTATACTCACAGAGTACAAGTGCCCTGTGGGTACAGGGATGCAGAGAAAGGATAAATCTTTTTAATGCCGCTGCACCCCAAGAGTACTTTGTCACTACGTTCGGGCGCGTGGAAGGGCAAAAGATATTTATAACGGAAGATATGGAAAAGATTAGAGAGTTTTAAAATCCTGTTAATCCCCTAGTTCCTGTCAAAAGAATGGCGTTAAGCACCGTGAATCTTGTTGTATTTTTCAAGCAGGCTGTCCTTGTCCTCCTCATGATCGGGATCAGGCAGGCAGGCATCGGTGGGACAGACAGCCGCACATTGGGATTCATCAAAGGCCCCTATACACTCTGTGCATAAATCAGGATCGATGATAAAAATGTCCTCACCTTCCGATATGGCCTCATTGGGACATTCCGGTTCACAGGCGGCGCAATTCACACAATCTTCGGTAATCATTAAAGCCATATATTCCCCCTTTAAAGTGCAGTTAGTTTTTATTAGCTTACATAAAAACTTATAGCAGAACTTTATTGACTTATCAAAGAAAGTGCATTTTTTGTGAGAAATAGAAAGGAAAGTTTTTTTAACCACGGAAAAGGCCGGAAGGAAGGACTTTAAAATCTGGATTCCCGATCAGATCGGGAATGACAAGACTTTTAAGAAAAAATCCTGCTTATCCTGTTAATCCCTGTCAGAAAAAAGATTTTTAACTATCAAACCCTGGTAATCGTCGATGCAAGCCGCTCCGAGAGGATGCGGCCCAGGTTGAAGAGGATGGTGTAGGCCGTTTTAGGATCGCTTTTGCTGAGTTCTTTCATCAGGTTCCGGCGGAGGACGAGAAGTTTTCCGTCTGTCAGGGCACGGACGGAGGCTGAGCGTTTTCCGCTTTCACGGAAGAAGGCTACTTCACCGAAGAGGTCTCCTTTTTCCAGTATGGCAAATACCCTTTTAGCGGTAAAAACCTCAAAGGTTCCCTCCAGGATGATGTACATTTCCTTTTCCACATGCCCTTCTCTTGTTACCAGTGTGCCTGTCGGGATATCCATAATGAAACCGTAATCTGACAACTTCTTTAAGGTGCGCTTTGATAATGAATCAACGAAGGAGGCTGCTTTAGGTTTTTCCTGCTCCTGGATAAAGTCATGCTGCAACCTGTCCCAGATTAGCTGGGGATCTGTTTCTACGGGAAGTAATTCGTTATCGAATATCTTTTTGAAGTGAGACAGGTCAAGAGGCTTTCTTTTTCCCGGTCCAAAGTACTTTTTCACCAGCGGTGCAACAGGTGAACCGATTTTGTTGAAATAGCGATGGTCGGAGAGGACCACCACCATGGGGATCTCCATCCCCTCGGGCGCATCGACGAGCCTGCCGCTATAGGGGCGTGCGCCGAATTTTCTGTAGTAACGAACCAGTCCGGGACGACAGTAGAGAAAGGTGAGGTCTACCTTCTTTTTCCCTGCAAGGAGGTGATAGGCCTCCTGCATCATGGAAAGGAGAACGAGACGGCCCCGGATGGTGCGGCTGATCATGACGCGCCCCAGTTCGGCGACGCGCATTTTTTCAATACCGGGAAATAACTCTAGCGAGAAGGTCTTAAAGTCGTAGTCGGGGATAGTGCCCGGCTCCCAGATGCGTATGCGCAGAGTGCCGATAATTTCATCCACTGTGCCTGCATAGAGGTGGACGGCGCCCTCTTTCTCGTCCTCTTCGTCATGAACCATGCGCCGTTTGTGATCTACCCCGCCGATCTGGCGCTTAAGCTCCTCTACATAGATGGTGTAACGAAAACGATAAATAGCCTGGAGTTCCTCCACTGTCCTGGCGACGTAAACCTTCTCTATCCTGGATAACCATTTTACTAGCATTAGGTCCTTATAATTGATAATTGATAATTGATAAAGAGTTTATCACAGAGAGCGGAGAGAAAGGCAATTCAATTTCGGATTGCGGAATGGAGATTGAAAAGCTGAAAACTTTTTTGACCACGGAAAGAGCCGGAAAAGGGCCGGAAAAAAGATTTTAGATCTTAATATTTATTTCCGTGACTTTCCGTAATTTCCTGGTTAAAAAAATTAAAGAGGGATCACCTCACTTTCTCCAAGACCATATTATAGTCGTAAACCTCGGGCTTATCCTTTACTTTTGAGGAAATCATAAGTTTTCTCTCTTCTTTACTCTTTCTTTTCAGCAAGAGGTCTGAATGGTTGAGTTCATGATCGGGGAAATACATTTGCGTAATCAGTTCAATGTAGCCTTTTTTCGAGACCTTGAAATGAATGTGTGGAGGTCTTAACCAGTTTGGAGCAGCCGGATAAAGGCCCGGCATGATAGTCTTAAAGCGGAATGTTCCTTCCTTGCCGCTTGGTACAATGGCCCAGCCTTGAAAGTCAGGATCTATTGGCGCCGGATTTTTATCATGGGGATGGTTGTATTTTCCGGCGGCATTGGCCTGCCACAAGTCAACGGTGGCATCTTCAAGGGGATTGCCCTCCCTGTCTAACACCCGCCCTTCGACGAAAATAATCTTTCCTTTGGCAACACCCTCTTTCCCTTTTATCCTTGTCAAATCAAAATCCTTATCCTTCTGGGCTAACAGAGGATAAAAAGGCCCTTCTGTTTCCGGTGGTGTGGGGCTAAACTTTTGCCTATTCTTTGAAAAAGCCCTGTTTACAAGAAGACCTGATGCGCCAATAATCAATCCGGCTTTTAAAAAACGTCGTCTGTTCATTCTATCTGCTCCTGCCTCCTTTTCCCTTTGCCTTTTAAGATGATCAGGCAGTCAGTTTAGTTTCATCACATTGCACTTGAGGCAGTTAATAAAACCCTTTCGGATTTGGGGATTGAAAGGCAAACGACGATTGAACGCGGATGACGCAGATTTTACGGATAAGGGCGGATTAAGACCTTTTAACCACAAAGGGCACGAAGGAACACTAAGAAAAGCAAAAGATTCTATGGCCGCTACGCGGAAAATCAAAAGCTTTTAACCACGGAGAAAACCGAAAAGGGCCGGAAAAAGATTTATTATCCATAAGGGTCACGTAGAGAAGATTTCAGGGTTTGAAAATCTAATCCCCCTGCCCCTCCTGATAGGGGGGAAAGATCTTAATTAGTGTCCATCCAGAAACTATAATAAATCAAACTATGTTTTCAATTCGGAAAGGAGGGATTTTTTTGCAAGGTCAAGGAAATCAAGGGTTTGCGCGGAGATGTACTACTGTACATCGCACAAGCAAAACCGAAGATTGACGTAGAGATTGCGAAAAAGCACCCTTTCCGGATGAAAACTAATTAATTAGCAGAATAAAGCCCTCTTTCCCCTTCTTTAAAGGGAAAGAGGGCTGCTTAAAATCTGAAAAAAATATAATCCCTAAAAGCGAAGCGTCAGTGAGACATCAAGGCTATCTTCATCGCTTCCACTTCTGTTATCGGCTTCGAACCTTTCAACGTCAACAGTGATATATAAACGGGGAATAAAGAAGTTTGTAAAGTTGGCTGCAAAGGTTTCTCCCTCTTCGCTATTATCATCTCCCCTGTTGTATTCCAAACCGGCGCCTGCTGACATTTTTCTATTAAAGAAATAATCACCTGAGAGGGATAGAACATTATTGGAGCCGTCATCAACTTCATCATCATACATGACATAACTCACGGTGGCCTCTGCATTAAAGGCCCTTCCTGCCCCCAGTTTTTTTACCATTTTCCCATTGACTGATAATGTGTCGTACTCGATTGTTCTTTCAACCAGGATAGGCACGTCCCTATCCTCTTCTTCATGGATATATTCCACACCGACACGGAGGCCGTCTTCTATGAACCAGCCTCCTCCAATGCCAAGAATGGTCCAGGTAACATCACCGCCGGGAGGTGAATCGACATCGATTATCATCCTGCTTACTGATGCTTCGAGAAAGATAGGTGAACCGGTTTGCATAAACTCGGCATCTGCCATGACGCTGGTAATATCTCCATCCATACCTACATCGCTATCAATAGTTCCTATACCGACCCCTGCATAAACACTGCCTACCCGCTCAAGGAAGGCCGCCTCGGCATAAGGGTGATCCGATGTATTTACGTCGGTAAAGTAAAATGTGCCGCCAACACCTATAACCTTGACTTCAATATCATCGTCATCCTCTGAAGCATGGATAAGTGCTTCCCCTTCAAAGCGAAAGCTCTCCTGTGCCTGTGCCGTTGTAAAAAATAAAAACGATGCGGCAAGAAACAGGATGAGAGTCTTTAATTTAATTCCCTTTTTCATGTCGTCCTCCTTTAAACTATAGGTTTTTTAGCAAAGTATAGCGCAAATTCTGAAGATATGCTGAGGATGATGGAATAAATTATAAATTCACAGGGCAGAATAGAAGGCAGCCGGTGCAGAGAAATGGGTAAAAGAGATGAAAACAGTTTCAGGTTACTAGTTGCAGGTTGAAAACCTTTTAACCCTTTTTTCCGCAGATGACGCAGATTTTATGGAGAAAGGTCTTTTTTAAAATCCTGTAAATCCCTGTTAAAAACATTGGTTTCGCGCAGAGAGCGCAGAGATAGGAATGAATTTGAGACAGATTTGTTCTGATTTTTTTATGATTTTCACTGATAATTTGATTTTTTCTGTGCCTCCTTAATTCCCTGTTTTCCTGGTAAAGAAAAGACGGTTGCAGGTTTTATCTATTGCGGAATTCGGATTTGGGATTGCGGATTGTGAAGGGCGGTTGCAGGTTTAAAGCATAAAAATTTAACCACATAGGTCGCAGCGTGGATGAAAGCATGGCTTAGGGCTTATTTACTTCCCTTGCCCTTTTTTATAACGCCTCTTGCCTCCAGGGCTTCCGTAAGTAATTTCCTTACCATCCAGGCAAGAGGCCTGTCGTCATCGTCGGCAAGTTTTTGGATGATACTTTTCATCTCTTCTGTTATTCTTGCAGCAAGCAAGTCGTCTTTTTTCATAATGATAATTGTATATGATTAACTTGACATTACAATGATATCAATGATAACTTTGTTTAACATTTAATTATTAGGGGGGGTGACATCCATGAAAGCAAGAGAAAGAATAGGCAGGTTTTGTGACAAGAAAGTCATGATTATTGAGGAATGCAGGGAACTTAGAGAGATTATCTCATCCATCTGTTCACATTGGGGAGCCAGCACTATTGGCGCCCGAAGTTCGAGGGAACTTGTTTTTAAGGCCCTTACCGAAAAGCCCGACCTTATAATTTTTCATCCCGGCTCTGAAAGAAATAGCACACACTATACCTGTAAATTGCTAAAAAGCCTGAAAGAAACGAGACATATCCCCATCCTTCTCTCAACCGGCGATTGTCAGACCCTTAAGACAAAGGACCTGGACTTGCCCGGTTATGACGATTATATTCTCAAACCCTTCGGGACGGAAGAACTGGTGATGAAGATGGAAAGACTGTTCCGGTGAAAAAGCAGTTCCACCTGATCTGCAATGGGCAATCCTCTTAAATCCTCTATATCCAGTACCAGAAACACTCTCCTGCCTCATATCTTTTTGCCGACT
>JAOUBX010000107.1 GCA_029860075.1 Deltaproteobacteria bacterium
AAAAGAACTAACATTTACAGAAGTTGAAATAAAGGCAAAAGCTTTATCTAAACATAACATTTATGTGAAAGCATATGCCCTTCCGAAGGGGATTTTTAGAGGAGTTTTCTGGGATTATAGACATATATCAAATACAAAGAACAACTTTCAGCTATGGATTATTTATGATATTGATGATAAATCGAGTAAAGAGGTATATTTAAATATACCTACACCTGATGGATTTAATAAACGCGTAGTGCGATAGGGTCGGACCTAGCTAAGTAGTTGAAAGTTAAAGGAAAAGATCTTGAAAATGGCCTGAAAATAGGCTTAGAAGGCCCATTTTGGAGGTAAAAAGGGTTGTTTAAGGAAAGAGATGGCAAGAGCGAATAGAATATTTATAGCGGGTCATGTATGGCATATAACTCACTGCTGTTAAAAGGAAAAAGAATTAAAAGATTTTTTTTTAGACCCCGTTAAGAGATTTAACGGGGCAGGCGGGATTAACAGGATTGACGGGATTAAAAGATAAAGAAAAAGATTATTTTTAAGGTTTTAAAATCCAGAGAATCCTGTAAATCCTGTTAAAAGAAAAAGATTTAAAAGCTTGTTTAGACGAGATCGTCGGTATTTAATAGGATAAGGCAAAAAAAATGAAAAGAAATTACTTAAAAACAAAAAGATGCTTTCTGTTTCTTGTGGTTGTCAGCGCTTTCTGCATGCCTGCCGCCGCCTTTGCCGGTAACGCCACCTACAGTTACGACGTTTACGACCGTGTGGAGCGGGCGGCTTATGACAATGGTCCCGTGGTGGAGTACAGCTATGACACGGCGGGGAATCTGGCTGGAAAGACGGTGATTAGTAATGTGCTGCATGTGAGTACAGCGAGTGGCGGGGGAACGGTGTCATCGTCAGGTGGTGCCGACTGCGGAAGAGGCTGCTATTTTTTCAACACGCCCACCATGGTAACGCTCACTGCCCTTCCTGATGTTGGCCGGCAAGTGACGGGCTGGTCCGAGGCCGCCTGCGGGACGAACCTTACCTGTGCCGTCAATGTTGATTCCATGAAGCATGTGACGGTCACTTTCACCACTGAGACCTTTACCCTGAATCCAATCTCTGCAACGAATGGAAACATTGATCCCGATACGGCGCAAACAGTCAATTATGGCAGTAGCATGGCCTTTACCATGATGCCTGATGAGGGCTATATTTTGGGTGATGTGCTCATCAACGGCGCCCCGGCAGGGGCGATTAATCCCTACACCTTTACCAATGTTACAGCAGCCTGTAATATTCAACCTTCCTTTGTGGCAGACCCTGTGACTCTATCTGCCGAGACGCTTGATTTCGGCACGCTGGAATGTGGAACCACTTCGGCAACACAGACGGTGACCGTGTCCAATACGGGAAGCGTTGACAGGGTAATAGGGACGGTTGGACTGACAAGCGGAGCGGCAGCGGAGTATGCCCTTGTTTCCGATACTTGTTCCAACATAACGCTTGCGCCATGGGCAAGCTGCAATGTGGATATTCAGTTTTCACCGGCTTACAAATGGTCTGCCAGAGTGACTATGCTTACTTTTCCTTATACGGATGATTACATTGCAGACAAATCAATAGAATTAACCGGCAATGGAGGTGATACTTGTGCAGGAGATATGTCTGTAATTTTGCCCGTCTTATATGCTGTTTTATCTGTGGGTAACATAACCGTCAATGCAGGTGAAGGTGGTGCAATAATCCAGGCCGGCGGGGATACTTATAATATTGTCCCCCATGCCGATTATGAAATTCTGGATGTGATTGTCGATGGCAGCCCGGAAGGTCCTCTGTCCTCTTACACTTTTACCGATTTATATGAAGATCATACCCTTCAGGCAACATTCTATTCACTGATGGTGAGCAGTAAGGGGAGTGTAAATCGTATTGAAGGGACCAATACCCTAGAGATTCTTCCCGATAGCGGCTATGTTGTTAAAGATGTTCTGATTGATGGCATATCCCTCGGGCCTGTTACTACTTATACCTTTGAGGATACATCTTCTAGTTATACGGTAGAAGTCCTCTTTGAAGTTGATGCAGCATGGATCATGACAATCTTTAAGATTATTTTAGAGTAAAAATAGAGAAAATTTTAATTTAAGAAAATTAATAATAATTGGAGGTTTAAGATGAAGTTAAAAATATTTTTATCGGTGTTCGTAATATTGCTGTTTGGAGGGAGTGCGCATGCCGGCTCCTACTATTTAGGCACGATTGACGCAATTAGAACAAATACAGGTACAGCGGCATCTTCATCTGGGTGGGTACGGGTTCTGGTAACGAATCCTGAAACTATTTCCAATGGAGCAACATGCACCACAAGTTCTGTTGCACATTATGTTTTTGACGGGAACACAAGTGAGGGGAAGAATATGTATGCTCTGTTGTTAGCTGCTTTTTTAACTAACCGCACAGTTAACATTAATGGAAACCAATTATGTGATAATCCTTATGGTAATGCTGAAACTATTTTGGCTGCAGCAATTCAATAAAAATCCAGGAGGAATAAGAGGGAAGTTTCGCTTTTGTTGATATTGTTTGTGAAAAAAAGCTTTAACGTCCCGGAAATGCTGCCGGAAGTCCTGTAAGTCCTGTCAAAGAAAAAAGCATTAAAAGCTTGTTTTTCAAACCACGTTAGGGTATTTGACGGGACAGGCCGGAAGAGAGAACCCATACCCCCCTTGACAGGGGAGCATGGGTTCTCTCTTCGTGGTTCCCGGCGCCTTTGGTGGATAAATCACTTAATCTTTTCCTTTATAGAAGGCACTTCCTTCATTACTTCCTCCAGCTTTTCACAACTCAGGCTGTACACTTCAATAGGAGAAGTGGCCACGATCCTTTCTCCGGTAGGTGATTTGCTGAAAAGCGCATTTTCGCCGAAATGGCCGCCGCGGGAGAGGCTCGACACTCTCTGGCCTTCTTTTATGACTTCTGCCGTTCCCTCTTTGATAAGGTAAAGCCTGTCAACGGAGTTGGTGAGAGGGTTGCCCGATTCGATTTGAGCGTATTCCATTTTTGCGGCGATGGCTTCCCGTTCCTCGTTTTCCAGTTTGGCAAAGGCGTGAACATGGGAAAGCCGGGTGTTTAGCACTCTCTTTTTGTAGGCCTCTTCCAGGGCGGCTTTCAGGTGGGGAAGCTCTTCAAGATAGGGCATGAGGTTGATGCGGCTAAGCTCCAGCAGCGTTGCCGGTGTGGAGGCCTTGACTGTGGCCGTTCTCGGCTGGGGGTGGAGGAGGGCCACTTCACCGAAAAACTGGCCTGCTTTAAGTTTGGCAAGAAAGATTTCCTTTCCTTTTTCATCGCAGGTGACCACATCGACGCGGCCTCTGCCGATAACAAAGAGCGAATCACCGTGGTCCCCTTCTCTGACGATGTTTTCACCGGGAAGGAAGGAGAGGGCCGTTAGTTTGCTTGTAAGAGAAGTAATGTCCTTTTCGCCCAGTTCTTCAAAACAGGGGACCCTGGCAATGAGATCGGCAGGCGGGAAGAGCAGTTCATTGACTGGCCTGATCTTCATCTTTCTGATGCTTCTTTCTATCTCTTCCTCCTGTTCCTTGAGTACCTTGTCGGTGATGGTTCCATGTTCGTACATCTCCCGGAAGGTCTCCAACTCCGAGTTGAGGCGGCATCTTTCCAGAATTCCTTCTTCCACTTTTTCCACATATTCGGGATATTCTCCTTTTAGAATATCGAGGCGCTGCGTTGTTCTTCTGTGGAGTTTTTTGTAAAATTCCCTGGCGACGTTAATGGCTTCATCAGAGTATGACTTGTGGGCCGTCATCTCATCGAGCTCCTTAAGTATTGAAGAAAATGCGAGGAGCCTCGCTCTTTTGCGTTCGTAACTTGCCGCTATTTTACCTGTTTTGTATTTCATCGAAAGGGGCCTGAAGATAATAAGCATGCCCAGGAATTTATAGAAAACTTCAGCAACCAGTTCACTAAAGGGTGGTCTTTCACCCTTACCCATGACTTCCCTTCCTTCCTTGATGCGGTCAAGTTCATTATCAATGATATTCAGCAGTTCTTTCAGGTTGTCTTCATTGAGAAGTCCCTCCTCAAAGAGCCGGTAATAATTTATTCTTTCGAGCATGAGCGTATGTCTCGTTACCATACTTTTTTCACCTTCCATACCGATGCTCTCTTCACCGGCCCGAAAGGATTGAAGCGCGCTTTTAATCTCCATTACGGCATTATTGTATTTCTCTTTTGCCGCCTTCAGGCTTTTTTCACTGATTGCTCCCCGGGCTGCAAAGGTCTGCATCTCTTCCCATGCATGTTCCTTTGAGTGAAGGAGGGCCTGAAGACGTTCGAATTTCTCGGCTACAGAGAATTTATTGAGTCCCAGTACGTTCATAAGGGGATTAATGGAAAGACCATTGACAACGAGGGTAAAGAGAACGACACCGAGAGTAAGGACAAGAATAAAGGCGCGTTCTTCCAGGTCCTCCGGTATGCTGAGCGCGATGGCAATGGCCAGGGCACCTCTCAGCCCGCCCCAGAAGATGACCGTCTGGAACTGGACGCTTACCTTTTCAACGAGCTTAAGCTTTCCTATGAGGGGAACAAGGGAATAGACAGCCATTGCCCTGGCTGCGATAATAGCCAGGGAGGCAACGAGAATGGCCCCTATATTGGCGGCAAAGAGATGCATGTCGATGCTTAATCCCACAAGAAGGAAAATGAGGGAATTACAGATGAAGGCAAAGTATTCCCAGAATGACTCCATATGTTCTTCGATGGAGGGGGAAATTTTTGTCCGGCCATAGCCGCCCATGGTAATGCCTGCCGCCACAGTGGACATGATGCCTGATACATGAAAGAGATGTTCCGCCGTGATAAATGCCGTATGGGCCAAAATGGTGGTAAGAGTAATTTCAACGAGAGGATCGTTCCTGACTATTTCAATGGTCTTGGCAAAGATGACGCCCAGGATGGTGCCTGTCAGGATTCCGCCTATAAAGACGATAAAAAATTCGACTATACCGCTCGTAATGGTAGAGGCCGTAAAATTACCAAGAATAATGACGCCCAGGATTATTTTAAAGAGGACAAGCGCCGTGCCGTCGTTAAAGAGGCTTTCTCCCTCGACGAGCAGGTTAAGGCGTTTCGGCGCGCCGATCTCCTTGAAAAGTGCGACGACGGCTACGGGGTCTGTGGCGGAAATGAGGGAGCCGAAGAGGAGCGCTATGCCGAGAGGAAGCCCCAGAACATAATGAATGATGAGTCCCACTGTCGCTGTCGACAGGAGAAGGGCGGGAATAGCCAGGGTAAGGATAGGCACAATGTTTTTTATGAGCGCCTTGGCGTCGAGGTTAAAGGCTGATTCGAATATGAGCGCCGGAAGAAAGATGAAAAGCACTACTTCAGGCGTCATTTTAAGCAGGGTGAGGGGATGGAGCGCTGATATCTGGTGTGACGCCCAGCCAAGAATAAGGCCGATAATGACGAGCAGGATGGTGAAGGGGAATTTGATCTTTTTTGCAACGATGGCAACGATGGATGCTGCAAAGAGGAGGGTCATGGTGGCCATGACCGTATCGAGAATTATACTCTCATGCATTTTTAAGCACCTCCCGAATCGGACGCCGGTATTTCAAAGGGCTGCCCAGAGAATTAAGGGCGTCTTGAAATCGATAAACCACTTTTTCCCTAAAACTATATCATAAATAATTGAAAAGTATATTTGAAAGAGGGAAATTAGTACCTCTTTTCGCTTGAATGGTTATCATTTTTTGTATATCTTTTAAGGGCAGACAGGTAATGAGCAGAGAAGAAAAAAGGCAGCTCTGAACATGCGGTGCGCGGCGCCGGCTGCGGTAAAAAGTGACTCAATATAATTATGGAGGTGAAAAATGAAAAAACTAGGTGTACTCATATTATCGGGGATAATCTTCCTGTGGGGAACTTCCTTTGCAACAGCCGGAAAAGGGACGCTCTATACGGCCTATAATCTATGGTATGAATATGACAGGGGAGGCAATTTAAAGCCCATAACGGGCATTAACTACAAAAGAGGAATCATCATACCGGCAGGAACGAAAGTAAAGGGCGTGAAGACAAGTTCGGGAAGGCGGGGAACAATGGTTATCGATTTTGAGGTCGCAAAAGACGGTAAAAAGTATGTTATTCATTATCAGCCGAAATATCATCCCGGCGTGAATATTGAAACCTTTAAAAAGCGCTTGTTTACTTCCAAACCTTTAAGCGCCCTTACAAAGGGATTCACAAAGAGAGAGAAAAAAAATATCAAGCTTGGAAAAGTGACGACAGGAATGAAAAAAAAGGCCGTTCTTGTTGCCTATGGTTATCCGCCGGAACACAAAACGGAATCAACAAAGAGTAATATATGGATCTACTGGCTTGACAGGTTCCGTACCATGAAAGTTGTTTTTAATGATAAGGGAATCGTTATATCGGAGTGATGGACTGCCGGCAGGTCTCCCCCTTTGACAAAGGGGGAATAAGGGGGATTTTCTAATTCCGGAGCTTCCAAATCCCCCCTTGCCCCCTTTACTAAAGGGGGGAATGAATGTAAATCCTTCGGTAGGTCTGTTCCGGTTTTTGGCAAGGCTCAGGGTGACCGGTTCATTTAACTAATGAAAAACGTCCAATCACCTTTTGACCGTCCGGTTAAAGAGCTTTTCCATTTCTTTAGCCACCTTTTGACCGATGGCTGTTCCCGTCGTCTGAAGTGAATTTAGTCCTGCCGCCTTAAGGCTGAGTCCGCCTCCCTTGGAATCGGCTTCGCTGATCTTTACTTCCTGAGCGATAAGCCCCGTCTTGTTGTCGAGAATACTCACCGACCCTGTTGAAATGGCGAAGATGATTTCACCCATTTCGCCTTTTTTTGAAGATTTGACCCTTCCTTTTACCGTAAAGTCGGCTTTGCCTGACTTGCCTTCCAGCACGTTAAAGCCTCTTTCCTTGAGTTCCCTGATTATGGCCGGCTTGACGACAGGGGGGATGATCTTTGTGCCGAGATTGGACTCCCTCATGGTGACACGCACCTTGATATCTTCTTTTACAGGCAGGATGTAGGTGAAGTTGGTTTTAGGCAGTGGCGCCGGAATGGTCTCTTTATCGTAATTGAGCGTTGCTTCAATAATATTGTTCCTGATTCCTGAGGGACTGACTCTCGAAACTATCGTTTTTGCATGACCCCTGAAATTTGTGGAAACCTCCTGCTGAAGCATTCCTGATCCCTCCAGGATCGTGAATTTTACAGGGAGCCGCTCAATGGGGTAGCTTCGACCGTTATTTTTATAGGTTGCAATGACCTGGAGCGGTTTTTTGAGCGCTTCACCGAATTCACCTTTTTGCAGGTTGCCGCTCACCTTTTCAAGCCTGCATTTGGAGATGGTTTCAATTAATCTTCCTTCCATAATGGCTGCCGATTCGGTTGTTATAATAACCGATTGATCGGCGCCGGCTGAAATAACATTGAGAAGTTGAAGGGGGGCATCCGCTTTTCTCTGTTCCCCGATAGCCCTAGTGTAATTGGGTATGGCTTCGGCAATTTCTATATTTCTGCGATGCCTTTCCGCCGTCATAAAGTATTCGTTGGCCAGCCCGTAGTGATTGTTGATCTTTTTGAGTAATGCCGAAGCCGCCTTATCCCTGTCAAGGGCAGCGAAGGAGTAATGAATATGGTTCTTTTTGTCATGGCGCCGCATGACGATGGATATGCCTTCCAGGTTTTTGATGTCTACCGATGTATCGATTCTCCGGGATAGGTGACGTGACGATTGGACTACGCCATCCCTGTCACTTGCCTTTTGCGATAGCGTCAGCTCACTGTTGATGGAAACCCTGATTTGCTCGGCTACCCGGATCATGGACAGCTTATCGGCCGTTTCCAGTGAGCCCCCTTCTCCCGTTGCGGTAATAAATAATTCTTCAGGATATCTTATGTCTTTGCCTGTCCATGTCCAGGATGGCAGCGCGGGTTTTGCAGTGAGCGCTCTGTCGTCCCTTCTTTCCCCGTCACCTGTCGCACAGGAGGAGATAAAGAGAAGGATGATGAAGAGCAGACTATGGCCTATAAATGCTTTCATTTTTACTAAACCGACTGGCTGAATTATCATAAAAAAATACTAATATACCGGAGGCCATAAGTCAATGGTAAGAGGCCGGATTTTGCTTCAGAAAAATCAGGGAAAACTTTGGAAATTCATGGCCTGCGCCCCTGGATATTGAAAATTTAATAATAACTCTTTGCCGTTATTTTTTATTTATGATATCTTTTTTTTATAAGCTGATTTATTGAAATTATCCTTTAAATTATACCTGAAAAGAGAAAGAATGATGAAAAAACTGCTAATTGTACCTGCTCTTATCTTATTTGCCTTTGCCGCTTTTACCGGTTCTGCCTCTGCACAGTATAAAAAAGCCAAAATTGCCGTTCTCGATTTTCAGCTCCAGGGAGACAGTTATGAAACACAGGATATGGGCAAAATTGTTTCTGAATGGCTTATTACCGCTCTTGTCAAAGACGGGCGCTTTGATGTCGTTGAGCGGCGGCTTCTCGAAAAGATCCTGGTGGAGCAGAAACTGGCCCTGACGGGTTTGATAGACGCAACGAGCGCAGCCAAACTGGGAAGGGTGCTCGGTGTTAAAATTATTATTTCCGGTTCAGTCATGAAATTCCAGAATGTGATGGAGGTCAATGCCAGGATTATCGATGTGGAAAGCGCCTCCATCATTGCTGCCGAGAATGTTAAAAGCACTACCGCTGCGCGACTGGAAGACCTCGTTGTGCAGATGGCCGAAAAGATTATCCAGGATTTTCCTCTTGAAGGTTATATTGTCAACAGAAAGGGAAATACCGTCTCTGTAGACCTCGGAAAACGTGCCGGTGTCAAGCGGGACATGCACTTTGTTGTTTTTAAGGAAGGAAATGTAATAAAACATCCCAAAACGGGTGAAGTTCTCGATGTAGAGATGATCAAAACAGGACTGATTGAGATAATATCCATCGGCAATAATATTGCCAAGGGCTCAATTATAGAAGAAAGCGAAAAGAATGCCGTCAAATATGGCCAGCGTATCAAAAGTGTTGTTGAAACGGAAAGGCCTATCGGTAAGTACACTCCGCCCCAGGATTATTCTATCCCTGCTGCACCCAGGCCCGTTGTGGGACAACCGGATTCACTGGAAGAAGCTGATGCCCTTATTGAAGAATCGATAAGACTGAAAAAGATGAAAGATCCGAACTGGAAGGTTCCTTTCAGGGCGGCAGCTTCCTATCTCAAGGGTGTAATAAGGACAAAGAAGCGGTCACCGCAGGTAAATTACTACTTTGCCAGGCTTTATATGGTGGAAAAAAAGTACCGTACCGTTTCTAAATATGCCGATCTTGCCGTAAGGTATGACAAGGGATACTTCGATGCATACAAGCTTAAGGGAGATGCCTGCTCGGAGTGGGCCAAAACCCGCACGCGGGGATGGAAAAGGATCGTCAAGTGGGGTGTTAAGGCTTATAAAGAGGCGGCAAAGGTGAGCAGTGACGATGCGACAAAGGCGATGATGTATTTTGAAATCGGCAATATCTACAGCGATGCAGATAATCGGAGATATGCCATGAAGAACTGGAAAGAGGCCATTGCCATTGCCCCTGAAAGCGAGGCTGCCAGGCGTGCCAGGGATAAAATGGATTAAGCTGCAAATCCCCGTTAGACACAGATATACAGAGACAAGTTATCATTAACGCGGAAGCACAATTCGAATAAAATGCTTTTAGCCGTCTTTAAACCTGCATTTTACCCTGTGGCAAGAGAACTATTTTATTATTCCCCACTTTTTGACAAAGGGCCATTTTCCAGAAATTCCACCCACAGGGGTTGCCATGTTTTCCATGTATGACCGCCATTTCTTCTAAATACCCTGTTTTCAGGGAGAATCTTTTCAATGAGCAGGGAAGCGGGTCGATAGCCGTCCTTCGTTCCATAAGCAAGATAGACAAGTGGTATCTCCCTGTCAGGTTCTGAAAAACGCTTGATAAAGGTGAAGAGGTCTTTTTGCCACTTTTCGATGCGGGCCTTTTGGGGGTCCCATGCCATAAGTCCTCCCGATTTTTTTATGCGTTGCACGACCCCTGAATTGCCGAGGAAAGGTGCTACAAGGAAGATGCCGTCGATATCTTCCCTGTTTTCCATGGTGTAGAGGAGAGAGCCGAGGCCACCCATGGAAATGCCGACGAGCCATATATTTTTATAGCCCTTTGTTTTGGCAGGGTTGATAACATCCTTTTTGAGTCGTCTCACCAGGCTCCTGTCGAAGTAGTAACCGAGATGGCCATTAACGGCGACAAGGTCAACCTGCAGGTTCCTTGCTCTCACAGCTTCAATGAATCCGTGTTTTTCGAAGTCTCTTTCAGTGCCCCCTTTGCCGTGGAGAAGGACAATGAGTGTCTGGGGCCTGTTTTTTCCCGGATAATTGTAATAGATGTTTTTAATCGGTTTGACTACCGGTGGTGTGGACATGCAGCCCGTACAAAGAAAAGCCGCAAGGGCTGTAAGAAGAAAGCTTTTAAAGAGAGAAGAGGGTTTCATCGATGAGAATTTACCTCCTGACCGGCTTTATCATATTGAACGGCTACCAGGGGAAAATAGTAACTGGTATTGAAAAAATACCATACTTTTCCTTCACCCTCAAGGAGCATAAAGGCGCAAATATTTTTTCCGGAGAGGGTTCCTGACTCGTCTACTCTATGATTAGAGGGTTGGCCGGGTCGTGACGGAGAAGTTCTTTTTGTGTGTCATTTGATTGAAGCAGGGCAACCACCTTTTCAATGTCCCCGAAGAGAGGCCTGTCGTCTTCGAGTTTTGGTGTAATACTGCGGACCCGTTCATAGAATTTACGGTAATCTTTGCCCATCATGTTATCATCCTTACGCAGGTCGGCAGCCTGAACGATGGCAATGGTTTCGATGGCGAGGAGTTTCCATAGAATGGGAAGCACTTTTCGCGTCATTTTTGCGGCCGTCGTTCCCATGCTGACAACATCCTGGTTGTTGGCATTGGTCGGTATGGTCTGGATAGACCCCGGTGTGCCAAGCAGCCTTGCTTCAGCCGCCAGCGAGGTTGCAAGAAGCTGGCAACCCATCATACCCGAGTTGAGGCCGGGAGCGCCGCCTGTGAGCAGCGGTGAAAGCCCCATGCTGTATCGCCAGTTGAGGAGTCTTTCTGTTTGCCTTTCCGATAAAAGGGCAAGTTTGATTAGGCCTATGCGGAGGTAATCGCTTACCATGGCAATATGCTGCCCGTAGAAGTTGCCGCCATGGATGACCGTTTCCGTTGCAGGGAAGATAAGCGGATTGTCAGTGGAGGCGTTAAGTTCCCTCGTTACTACCTGTTCCACATGCCAGTAAGCGTCCTGGAAGGCGCCCAGTATCTGGGGGGTGCATCTTAGTGAATAAGGGTCCTGTATTTCCGTTCCTTCTTCGACGGGTTTTTTATGAGAGCCCCATTCGTGGTCATCGATCTCTTTTTTATAATCAGGGTGAGATTTAAGATAGCCTGCAATGTAGTCAGCCGTCGTATATTGTCCCCTGTGACCTCTCGCCATATGAAGCTGCGAGCAGAGGACTTCCGGCGCGCCGTAGAGGGATTGAATAAGGCATGCCGTGAGAAACTCCATCCATCTCAGTATCTGTGAGGCCTCGATTGTGGCCAGCGACATGAGGCCTGTCATAACGGAAGTCCCGTTAACAAGGGCCAGGCCTTCCTTGCACTTTAAGGTAACGGGAGAGAGGTTTTTCGATTTTAAAGCGTCCTTTGCAGAGAGCCTTTCGCCATCTGTCCTGGCATGTCCGAGACCGATAAGGAGTCTGCTCATATGGGCAAGAGGCACCAGGTCACCGCTTGCGCCGACGGAGCCTTCACTCGGTATTTCAGGAAGGACGTTATTATTGAGAGCGCCCAGGAGAAGATCGACGACTTCCTCACGAATGCCTGAATAGCCTCTGGCAAGCGCATTTGCCCTTGCCGCCATGATGGCTTTTGTTTCAAGGTCCGAGAAGAGATCACCCTGTCCCACCGAGAGATGGTGAAGGAGATTGATCTGGTGCTGTTCGAGGTCGGCATGGGAAACGCGCTGTGCGCTTAAAGGACCAAAACCGGTGTTGATGCCGTAAATGGCCCGCTCTTCACCGGCAAGCTTTTCGACGAGGGCCCTGCTTCGCTTCATGGCCGCCCTGGCATTGGCCGCAATATCGCATTTTTCCCCGCCCAGTACGGATTTCCTTATATCGTCAAGGGTGAGTTTATGTCCGTCAAGATTAATCATAGCAGGGGCTAATAGTAGCGGAAAGGAGAAGAAATATCCAGATAAAATTTATTAATCCATTATTTACTTTTGTGTCACAAAATTATATGTTATTTGAAAATGTGGTATTTTTTATTAAAGTAAAAATAATAAATTTTAAACACTTCAAATCACTAGTGTCCCAACGTTATGAGATGTAAAATTTGTAAATGCTTGCAACTAATCATGAAATTAAATCTATTTGTTTTAAACGACTTGAAAAAAATTAAGAGATTCAGTCATTCTTTCTGTACTACAAGAAGGAGGCTGAATAATGTACACAGGCAAACTGGTTTTTTCTCAGGTAATGGAGCATTTGCCGCTTCATACCTTTCATCAATGTGTCAGCCGCTACAAAGGCAATCACAAGATCAAGGACTTCACCTGTCTGGATCAATACC
>JAOUBX010000108.1 GCA_029860075.1 Deltaproteobacteria bacterium
ATCTGCGCCATCTGTGAAATCTGCGGATAAACCATTAACCGTCACTGAAGCAGTATTAAGGTCATTTATTGAACCACTGATTGAGATAGTCGGCGTATTGAGATAGACACCGTCAACATGCGAAGTTATCGCTACAACAGGCGACACCGTATCACGAATGACGGATTTCGATTTTTCAATGCCGTTTCCGGCCCTGTCCGTGGCAATCGCTGTTATAACATTCGTTCCTTCCTCGTTAAGCGCCACTGACGTTGAATAGCTATCAGCCGACAGGGGAATGGCCGCACCGTTAACGGTAAGCCATTCGACCTGACTGTAAAGGTCCGATGCCGTACCTGATACATCTATTGTCAAACTATTGGTAAATGCTCCTTCAAGAGGTGAGAGAATTTCCAGGGAAGGAAGGCTTTTATCGAGGTTGACCAATACCGTCGTCTTTATATTATTCCCGGCAACATCTGTCGCCTCCCCTTCAAACAACTGTCCTCCACCCTCGGCAGCAACAGGAATAGGGGGAGAGCAAAAAGCAATGCCCGACAAAAGGTCGCTGCAGGCAAAATTAATGGTCACATCCGTATTATTCCAGCCATTGCTATTGGGTAAAGGCGAAATGGAACCCTCCAGGAGAGGCAGCGTTTTGTCGAGGCTGACTTCGACACTTGCCGTGGCGCTGTTTCCCGCATAGTCGATGGCTGTCCCGGAAATTACCTGTGCGGCGGCCTCCAGGGTAACAGTCACAGGATCTGGGCAGCTTTGAATACCCGACGTTGCGTCACTGCAGGTAAAAGTCACGGTTACATCGTTTTTGTGCCAGCCGCTCATATTGGCGGCATGATCGATAGAAGCAGTAATAGAGGGAAGATCGTTATCTTCACCGATAATGTAGATGGTAACGGCCCCGCCGGGCTTGCCGCGCAGCTCTACGGACAGCTCATTATCGATCTCCGGAAAAAGCCCGGCCTCAACAAGGGAAACGTTCTGATTAAAATTACTCGGCCCGACGGCTTCTATCCCGTTCAAAGTGATGACTGAGCTTGACACCTTCTCATAGGTATCATCCGCCAGGCCGCCGTTAAAAACCTGTAAAGTATAAGTTGTGCCGGGATTTAGAAGTGAAAAATGCCTTATCTCCGTAACAGGGCTGCCGTTTAGACGATGAAACACTTCCGGGCCAAATGCAGTAAAGGAACCGGCATAAGCAATCCCTGAAAAACAACAAAGACTCAAAAAGGAAAAAAAGAGGAAAGTTAAAAAAACGTTTAATCTGTCTGTTATCAATTTATAAACACCTTTTTATTAGAATTTTTATAAAATATGTGGCAGAGAAAGCTCAGAACCTCAAGATGCCCGCAATTTTTGTACCACCTGAAGTAAGTGACTAATTTATAACAATGTTTACCGCTCTTGCGCCTCACAGCTTGCCCCGGAAACAAAAGAAGTTTAAAGATTTTGAACTAGCTCATTTTCTCTTATATTTCCTATAGTTATAAAAATATCGAAAGAAATTGCTCAAGAAAATCGATATTTATATCGATTTTCTTGAGTGGCAACAGGCCCATACTGTAAATTTTGAAAACGGTTTTCTCTTTTCCCCTTCTATTTAGTTTTCATCGGTCAAGGGTGCTTTTTCGCAATCTCTGCGTCAATCTTCGGCTTTGCTTGTGCCATGTACAGTAGTACAACTCGGCGAAACCCTTGATTTCCTTGACCTTGCAAAAAATCCCTCCTTTCCGAATTGAAAACAAAGTTTCATTTATTATAGTTTCTCGATGGACACTATTTAGCGCTTATAATTCTCCCGAACCCGCCATTTCGAACATTTGAGGCGATATTCACCGGGCGTCATGTTCATGGATTTCTTAAATTGCTGATAAAAACCCTGTATCCGGCCAAAACCTGCTGTTTCTGCGATTTCCTTCAGGGGAAAGGGAGTTTCAGATAAGAGTTCCTTTGCTTTTTCAAGTCTGAAACGGATGAGGTGCTGATTAAAGGTCTTGCCTATCTCTTTTTTAAAAAGCCTGTTTAGATGGTCTTCCGAAACATCAAGCTCACGGGCCGCCAATTTGAGCGTAATGGGCTCCTGGTAATTATACTGCACATACGTCAACGCGCTTTGCACCTTGAGGTGCATCAAAGTCTTTGGCTCGGGGTAAGGCCTTTTTTTTCCCGCTCCCCTTGACAGGATATCTCTTATCCTGCAAGCCAACACTTCAACATCATAAGGTTTCCTTATGTAACCGCTAACGCCCAGATCAGCGCATGATTCAGCATATTTAAGCCTGCTTTCACCGGTAACCACAATGACAGGCGTATTATCCTTATGCAGCTTCTTCTTTTCCAGCAGATCAATGCCCGTCATTCCAGGCATTACAATGTCCAGAACAACACAATCGGCCTTCATCTCCATGAGATAATTCCAGGCAAGCCTTCCATTAACGGCCTTTAGAATATGGAATTCTTCGCCCAGCAGCTTTGCTGTTGAATCAAGCAGCCTGACTTCATCATCGACAAGTAATACAGAGGCTTTATTATTCATTTTCCTTATCCCCCTTTAAATAACCGTCACCATAAGTAAAAAAATGAATTTCCCGATTCTAATACAGGGAAGGAAGGCAGTCAACAAAAAACATGTGATACTTGCAACAATAAAGAGGCTACGGACTTCTATATTAAGCCGGATTCGGAAAAGCCGCATTTTTTAACAATCCGGCACATACCATCAGTCGCCGTCTTTCTCTTTTTCCCGGCGGCCATGGTTTTCTCCATCATCATCGTCAGACTCACCGCGGGAACTGAAAAATCATTCGCCCTCCATTCTTGCTTAAAGCCCTCTTAGAAAATCCGCTTTTCAGAAATGGAAGCCGGCAGGGAAGAAGGGATTGTTTCGATGGAAATGAAGCGGAATGACTTAATAAACAATTATTTTTTTAACAAAAAAAAGCCGGCTGCAACTGCAACCGGCTTTTATTATCTTCTGGAGCGGGAAACGGGATTTGAACCCGCGACCCTCGCCTTGGCAAGGCGATGCTCTACCACTGAGCTATTCCCGCGTTTGGAAGAGTAATGATAGCAAAATTATTTTTTTTGTCAATTAAAAAAAGTGCTCAATCACCTGACCCTTTCCCCCGCAATCCGCAATCCGCAACCTGAAGTTACCTGGTAATCACCTCTTTAAACTTTTTCAGGTAATCGTAGCCCGACCAGAGGGTAAGGCCGAGGGCTATCCAGAGAAGAAGGGTCCCGAGAATGTGGAAATTTATGCCGTAATAATTGAAGTGGAGCAAAAGACCGATAAGGGCCGCAATCTGGAAACCTGTCTTGTATTTGCCGAGATTGCTTGCGGCAATGACGATCCCCTCGGAAGAAGCCACCCCTCTTAGCCCGGTTATGGCTATCTCACGGGCAAGAATAAGAACGACAATCCAGGCGGAGATTCGTCCGAGAGGGATAAGCATGATCATGGTGGTCATGACGAGGAGCTTGTCTGCCAGCGGGTCGAGGAATTTGCCCAGCGTGGAAACGGTCTGGTTTTTCCTGGCAAGATAACCGTCGAGCCAGTCTGTGGCGGAAGCAACGGCAAAGATGAGGGCCGCAATAAAGGCGGCAACCTTGCCTTCGAAAAAAAGACAGAACATAATGAGCGGGATAAGAACAACCCTGGAGAGGGTAAGATAATTGGCTGTATTGTATATATTTTCTTTCATATCAGTTTAGTTTATTTAATCGTTTAATCGTCAAAATACTCTCACATCTTCCTGTACTCGTCATAATAAACAAGTACCTTCCTCACGTAATTCCTCGTCTCCTTAAAGGGGGGAATGCCGCCATACTTAATGACATTGGTCCTTCCCGCATTATAGGCGGCCAGCGAAAGCTTGAGATCATTTTCAAAGAGGTTGAGCAGGTAGCGTAAATACCTCACTCCTCCTTCGATACTCTCGTAGGGATCAAAGGGATTGATTACATCCAGGGCATCTGCCGTTTCGGGCATGAGTTGCATAAGTCCCTTGGCGCCGGCACGTGAAACGGCGTAGGGATTAAAGTCCGATTCGGCCCTGATGACAGCCTTCACAAGATGCGGATCGACGGAATATTTCCTGGCTGCCCTTTCGACAAGTGTTATAATCTTCTTCATTCTCTGCGATGAAAGGGCGGGCCTCTTTTCGGGCTCGCCATGGGGTGTAAAGCGGAGATCGGAAGGAATATTCGTCACATGGAGAACACCCTTTTTATCGACATAACTGTAAAACCCGTCGATGGCAAAGGCATTGCCCGTGAGGATCAAGCAGGAAATAAATATGAGCAACATTATTTTCAATGAAAAACCCTCACTGCCTGTCTTCTTTCAATGGGAAGCTTCATAATTATTAAGGTTCCTTCGCCCTCTTCACTTTCAACATGAATATGTCCGTGGTGCTCTTCAATAATCATATACACTTTAGCAAGACCTATGCCCGCTCCCGACATTTTGGACGTATAAAAGGGGTCATAAATATCTTTAAGGGCCGATTCGGGAATGCCGCAGCCCGTATCTTCCACACGCATTGAAATGAGGTTTCCCTCTTTTTCCAGAGCAACCTTAAGCATGCCTCCATCAGGCATAGCCTCTACAGCATTCTCAAAGAGATTGAAAAGAAGCTCCCTAAGGTGGTTCTCATCTGCATAAATGCGGGGCAAGTCATCCCTTTCCAGGCTGACCTCTATCCCTTCATTTTCAAGGTCAAAACCGGCAAGGACTTCATTGACAATCTCAATAAGATCAACACATTTAAAATCAGGCTCATGAAGTTTTGTAAAATTCACATAGGCTTCAATATCCTTGACCATCTTTTCAAGCCTGCCCACATCATGGAGAATAATCTGCAAATATTTTTTATACTCACTCTCCTCGGGGAAAGCCTTTCCAAGCCGCCTGGCAAAGCCGCCCATCGATATGAGAGGATTTCTTATCTCGTGGGCAATGCCGTCAACAACCTTGCCGAGAGAGGCAAGTCTGGCCGATTCAATAAGCTGCTCGCGAAGCCTCTTTTCGTTCGTCAGGTCCCTTATGACGGCAACGACGCCCCCCTTTTTCCCTTTCGCCCCCTTAATGACCGAGGTAGAAAGGTATCCCGGGAAATCCCCTTCCCCCTTACGAACAAAAACAAATTCTCCACTGTAGCGCCCTTCCTCCTTTGTGAGAGAAAGGATATTATCCACATAGCCGCTCTCGGAACTGTTTTTAAAAAGCGCCGAAATCGGTTGGCCGAGCATTGCCTCTTCTTCAACATGCCATAATCGCTGGGCGGCAATATTGAATGACTTGATCCTGCCCGACTCGTCGGCTGAGATAATCGCCTCATTCACATTGTCGATGAGATGGGCCAGGTAGGCCTCCGTCTCATGAATCTTCTCTTTAAGCCTTATGTTCTCAAGGCGCGTCCTGTTTTTTTCAAGAAGCGTTTCAATGAGGCTTAAGACTTCCTTATAGGAAACAGGCTTGGTGAGATAATCATCAGCACCGAGCTTCATTGCTTCAACAGCCGTCTCTTCCGAACCGTGGGCCGTCATCATGACGACCAGTGTATCGGGAGAGGCGGACTTAATATGCTTTAGCACCTCCATACCATTGAAACGGGGCATCATCACATCGAGCATAACCACCTGGGGATGCCTTGAGTTAAAGATTTCCAGGGCCTCCTTGCCGTCAAAGGCCTGAACGATATCATAACCTTTGCGAACAAGGAGATCGTGGAAAAGCTCCTGGAAGAGTTGAGAATCATCCGCTACTAATATGGTCGCTTTTTCCATGAAGTCCCCGTTCTTTCAGGAAAAGTATAGTTAATGGGGATGGTCAAGTCAATTTAAAAGGGGAATCCTTTAATCCTTTGAGCTGCAAAAAGCTTCTTGACAAGGACAGTGACTAAACTATAGTCTTTACCTGACTTCGGGGAGGCTTATTTAACCATTGGACATTAAGAGCAATTTTCTCATCATCGGGAGCGGCATAGCGGGACTGAGCCTCGCCATTAAACTCTCACGCCTCGGCACGGTCTCTGTCGTTACAAAACGCTCACTTAGCGAGTCGGCCACCCTTTATGCCCAGGGGGGCGTAGCGGCTGTTATGAGTGATGATGATTCCTTTCATGACCATGAAAAAGACACACTAAAAGCGGGCGCAGGCCTTTGCAAGCAGGATGTTGTAGAAAAGGTCGTTCATGAAGGCCCTGCAAGAATCAGGGAACTCATTGAATTCGGCGCCCGTTTTTCTACCGGTCCCGACGGCCATTTCGATCTCGGGCAGGAAGGCGGCCACGGAAAGCGGCGCATCCTCCATGCCTCTGACTTTACAGGCAAGGAAATCATGAATGCCCTTACCTCTTTTATCTCGGGCAATGAAAAAATCATGCTCTACGAAAACCATATGGCCGTCGATCTCATTACAGAGGCAAAGTTCGGCAAAAAAACGCCGGGAAACCGCTGCCTGGGCGCATATGTCCTTAACAAGCAGGAAAACAGGGTAGACACGTTCATGGCAGGCGCCACAATCATTGCAACAGGCGGCGCCGGCAAGGTTTACCGTTATACAAGCAATCCTGATGTGGCGACAGGAGACGGTATCGCCATGGCCTACAGGGCGGGAGCATCTATCGGGAACATGGAGTTCTTCCAGTTTCACCCTACCTGCCTTTTTCACCCCAGGGCAAAATCATTTCTCATTTCCGAAGCGCTTCGGGGAGAAGGGGCCATATTAAAGCTGAAAAACGGCGCCCCCTTTATGGCGGAATATGATCCCATGAAAGAACTGGCGCCAAGAGATATTGTTGCCAGGGCCATCGACAGTGTGCTTAAAAAAACAGGCGACGATTGCGTCTTCCTTGATATCAGCCATAAAGATGAAACCTTCCTTAAGGAGCGTTTTCCCACTATCTATGATAAATGCCTCACCTTCGGAATAGACATAACGAAAGAACCTATTCCTGTCGTTCCCGCCGCCCACTACCTCTGCGGGGGCATACTGACCGATATGAGGGGCAGAACAGATATAAAAAACCTCTATGCCTGCGGTGAAGTTTCATGTTCCGGCCTTCACGGCGCAAACCGCCTGGCAAGCAACTCCCTCCTGGAAGGCATGGTCTTTGCCGAAATGATCTGCCGGGACCTGTCTTCGTGGAGTGATGTAAAAAAAATGAGCTTCCCCGCTATACCGGCATGGAATCCGGGCAATGCCACCGACAGTGACGAATCGGTTGTCGTTTCTCAAAACTGGGACGAAATAAGAAGGGTCATGCAGAATTACGTAGGCATTGTAAAAACAAATAAAAGACTTGAAAGGGCAAAAAGAAGAATCGACCTCATCCAGGCCGAGATAAAGGATTACTTCTGGGACTTCATCGTTACCTCCGACCTGCTGGAGCTAAGAAACATAGCAACCGTTGCCGAACTGATCATCATGTCTGCCATGAAGCGAAAGGAAAGCCGGGGACTGCATTTTAATCTCGATTATCCTCACACGGATGATGTGAATTGTCTTGAAGATACGGTTATCAGGCTGAAAGGCTGAGAATCGTTTAATCGCTTGTAAAGCTAAGATTCCCCGTCATAAATAATTTCAACGTTTGCTATATACCGGGCAAGGTCACAGATCAATGCCTCGATCGCCCCGGCCTTTTCCTCCTTACCGGCAGACTCTATGGCAGCCCCGATTTTTGAGATGCCGTCAAATCCGTAACTGCCGCCGGCCCCTTTCATGGAGTGGCCGATTCTCACTATACTGTCAAAATCCCCCTTACCGAGGGCCTCCCGCATTTGCTGCATATCATCCTCTCTTATTTCAATAAACCTGGGAATAATCGCCTCAAGATCAGGGTCTATATGCACTACTATCTTTTTACTTTCATCGGCCATGTGAGCGTCTCCCTGCATATGAATTTATCGTTTCAATAAGCACCTTCTTTTTCACCGGCTTGGAGATGTAATCACTGCAACCCATTAGCAGGCACTTTTCCTTCTCTTCTTTCATTGCATGGGCTGTGAGAGCAATGACAGGCGTTTTCTTCTTCCCCTTTTCTTCCTCCCAATGCCTTATCCTGGATGTGGCCCTGTACCCGTCCATAACAGGCATCTGGATATCCATAAAGACCAGGTCATACGCTTTTTCAGTAAACATATCAAATCCCGTCTGGCCGTTTTCGGCATAATCGATATTTAAAGACTGGCCTTTTAGATAGGAACCGATGATGAGCCTGTTATCATCAGAATCTTCCACAACGAGTATATTGAGCGGTTTTTCGCTCTTGACGGCATGAAGGGGCACGGCAGCAGAGAGGGTTTTCTTTCCGGCGGCAATCACTTCTTCCTTTTGCAGGGAACTCCTTTCCAGTTTTGCCGTAAAATGAAAAACCGTTCCCTCGCCAAGCCGGCTTTCGGCATAAATGTCACCATTCATCATGCGGGCAAGCTTCCGGGAAATGGCAAGGCCGAGTCCCGTTCCTCCATAAATGCGGGTTGTCGATGAATCTGCCTGTGAGAACTCACTAAATACTTCCTCCAACTTGTCTTCTGAAATCCCGATGCCCGTATCGGCCACTGAAAAGCGCAGCTTACAATCTCTATCAGCGGAGGATGTGCCATGGGGGGAAATGTGAAGGGTAACACTCCCTTTCTCGGTAAATTTAATGGCATTACTGATGAGGTTTGTGAGCACCTGCCTCAGACGAACGGGATCGCCTTTAACGTTAAGAGGTAACTTGCCGTCTATAATTTTAAACAGTTCCAGACCTTTCTCTTTCACTTTATAATCAAACAAAACAATAACCTTCTGGATCTCTTCGGCAAGATTAAAATCAACGGCTTCAAGCTCAAACTTTCCTGACTCTATTTTTGACAGGTCAAGAATATCGTTGATGAGCGCAAGAAGATTATCACCACCCCTGTTTATTGCAGAGAGATATTCCCTCTGCTCTTTAAGGAGAGAAGTCTCGGAGAGAAGTTCGCCCATTCCCACAATCGTCGTCATAGGTGTCCTTATTTCATGGCTCATATTTGCCAGAAATTCACTTTTCGCCTTATTTGCCGTCTCGGCAATCCTCCTTGCCTCCTTTATTTCCGCCTCGGCCCGCTTATGCTCCGTAATATCATGAACAATGCCAATCACACAGACCGCTTTCCCCTCTTCATTGCAGTGCACCTCTCCCTCTTCATTAACGATGCACTCGGACCCATCCATACGAAGGACCCTGTGCTCCACGTTAAAGGGTTTTATCTTGTCAAGGGCATCCTTTATCCCTCTGTCGAAAGTCTCCCTGTCTTCAGCAGGTATTCTTTCAAAAAAAGTTTCATAGCTTACATCAAAAGACTGCGGTTCGTATCCGAATATTCGGTAGGTCTCATCGCTCCAGGCCACCTCCCCTGTTTCAATGTTCCATTCCCAGTTTCCCACATGGGCAATTTTCTGGGCATTGGCAAGCGACTTTTCACTGTTCCAGAGTTCCTCTTCGGCAAGCTCTCTCTCTGAAATTTCCATTTCAAGAATTTCATTCATCTCTTTCGATTTACGGGCAAGGCCTTCGGCCCTGTCTTTCACGATAAGGGCCTCTCTGCGGCTTTTCATAAGAAGAAGTGAAAAAATAATAAAGAGAAAGACCGTTACCAAAAGCACATAGATGAGAACATTGCGGATGATATGGTAGGAATGAAAGGCGTCAGCCATATCGATTTCTGTGGTCATGCCCAAATAGTAACGCTCGTCCCAGAGCCACACGCCAACGACAGGCACTCCCCGGTAATCACGGTAGCCGGCCATATCCGATCCTTTTCCCTCCCTGAGAGCGCTTTGTACCATGCGGGTCAGGGGCTGTTCGTCCCTTGAAATCGGCGAAAGCCCGCCTTCCATGAGATTAACGCCGGGATCTCTAATAGAAAGGTTGAGAATGCCCCGCTGCCCCTCCTTTATAAGCCCCGCTTTAACGAGAGGATCATCGAAACGGCTCTCCGATATGAGCATGCCCTCTTTGTTAAAGGCATAACTCTCTCCCGAATCACCGATGCGGCCGAGCTTGAAGATGCGTGTAAAATCAAGTGAGGGATCGATCCTCACGGTAAGAAGCGCCATCACCCTTTGTGTGCCGTCATAAACAGGGACGCCGAGAAACATGGTGGGCTCCTCCATGGAAAGATTACCCGCCGGGTCCGGCAAGGGAACATCTGTCCGCATTGGAGAAGTGACAAAGCTTTTTCCCCTGAATCCTCTTTCAAGGTAATCTTCTTTGCCGGCAAGCAGGTTGACTGTCCCTATACTTTCGTCTCTTTTGGAAGCAATATTGATATAATCGGGAGAAATAATGAAAAAGCCAAGATCGTTATGATCACTGAGAATGGGCTGAAAGGTCTTCCGTAACTCAAGGAGCGCCGGTGAAACAAAAAGTTCTTCTTTCTCCCGTCCCACTGCGAGCTGCGCTCTTACAAAGCGCTTTACATCGGGACGGGAAGCCCAGTAATGCAAATCACCGATATGATCATTGGCCCAGCCGTTAAAAGCCTGGTAAGTTGTTGAAAGGACGGTAGAAAGGGCGGTTTCCACGTCATCCCTCATGTTCGCTTTAATGTACTTTATTGCATAAAATGAAGCAAGGGACACAAAAAAAATGATAATGGCCAAAATAGCGAGGATGAGACCCGTACCGGCATACCACGATTCTTCACGAACTATTTTTGTCTCATCCATGCCACCCATTAAATATTCCTCTAATAGTTACAGCAGGAGAAAAGAAAAACACTTTTTTTATAATTCATGAGCTTACCCTATGGATGCAGTGAAGCGCTCAGGCGCCGAAGGCATGAGAAGAGAGCATTTCCCATAGAGCTAAATCACAAGAGAGCGCCATCACTCATTTTTAGGAATGACAATAATGCTTGATTCCTCATCCATAAAGTAGTTTTTCTTGTCCTCTTCATAATTGTAGCCAATCTCCGTGCCGGGAGGAATTTTGGCCCCCTTGTCGATAATGGCCATATTTATCTTGCACCCCTCCCCAATCTCTACATCATCCATAAGGATGGAATTTATAATACTGGAATCGCTGTGAATATAAACATTCCTGCCCATAACCGAATCCTGGACCT
Source organism: Deltaproteobacteria bacterium (assembly GCA_029860075.1). Classification (NCBI taxonomy): domain Bacteria; kingdom Pseudomonadati; phylum Myxococcota; class Myxococcia; species Deltaproteobacteria bacterium. The sequence goes on from JAOUBX010000108.1 coordinate 11,104, forward strand.
TTCCTCCCCTGATAATAGACCCCTCGGAAACGACGGAATTTATGACACTCCCTCTTCTGCCGTGTTTGTCATAGCAGAACTTGGCCGGCGGGGCGCCGTAGCTTGCCGTCCTGATGGGCCACTGCCTGTTGTAAAGATTAAAGTCGGCGTCAATCTTCTTCAGGTCCATATTGGCCTCCCAGTAAGCTTTTATGGTGCCCACATCACGCCAGTAACCCTTCTCTTTCTCAGAAACACCTGGAATTTCATTTTTCATAAAATCGTAGGCAAAAAGCCTGTGGTCCTTGTAAATACCGGGCAGAATGGTCTTCCCAAAGTCATGGTCCGTATCCTTCTTTGCATCTTCTTCCAGCACATTGATCAGGAAGTCGGCATTGAAAAGATAATTTCCCATGGAGATAAAGGCCTTTGAAGCATCTTCCGGCATGGGCGCCGGCTCTTTGGGCTTTTCCTGAAAACCCTTTACCCTTAAGTCGGGCTCTACCTGGATGACACCGAAGCTGGCAGCCTCTTCCAGGGGCACAGGAAGAGCGGAAACGCTCGCGTCGGCTTCGTTTGCCACATGAAAATCAATCATCTGCCTGATATCCATCCTGTAGATATGGTCAGCGCCGAAAATAGCCACAATATCAGGTTTGAAATTCTTGATAAGGTTCAGGTTCTGATAAATGGCATCAGCCGTTCCTTTATACCACTCTTCTCCCGTCCTCATCTGGGCGGGAACGATAGTAAAAAACTGGTCTTTGAGCAGGGTCCCGAATCGCCAGCCGTCTCTCAGGTGCTCCATAAGGGACTGGGCCTTGAACTGGGTAAGGACGTAGCAGGCATACATACCGGAATTTATAAAGTTACTGAGCACAAAATCTATGATCCTGTACTTGCCGCCAAAAGGAACAGCCGGCTTGGCCCTTTCCTTGGTCATGGGATAAAGCCTCGTTCCTTTACCTCCGGCCATAATCATTGCAAGCACTTTCCTGTTTCCTGACGACATACTGCCTCCCTGCGCATTTTTTTAGTACTTTAGCATTATTTTCTGTGATTTTCCGGCAGAAAGTAACTTTATGAAGGCGCTTATAGCCCCTCAAGAGCGTATTATAACGAATCCCGTGCCCTGTTTAGAATAAGGATATCTCAGCTAACAGTCAAATTCAACTGTTTATCCTCATTTTATTTTTTCAGGTCTTTTCATCTATTCTCTTTTCTTTTTAAACAGCCTGAATAGTCGATTATTATTGGAAAAAAACATTTAATAGTATAGACTTTCACTATATATTCAGGGTACGTAATGTTTTTTTGCTTAAAGAATCTATTAACGGTTAAACATTCAGACACTCTACTTAAGCAGCAGATGAGAATGCAATGTTAAGACGCTTAACAAACCTTCACATATCTCTCTACTACAAATCACTCTTATCGATTGCTGCTATTCTTCTCCCCCTTTTCATTTCTTTCATTATAGGTTACCAGAGAAATACAATGACGATAAAGGAAAGGGCGCTTCGCGATCTTCGCATTATCACCGAAGGCTATGAGGGCAATACCCTTCAGTTTCTTGAAATGTCCAA
>JAOUBX010000109.1 GCA_029860075.1 Deltaproteobacteria bacterium
CTGGCGGGCAATGTGAAGGGCCTCATCGTAGTTCCCCTCCATGATAAGACGCTTGAATTTTGCCGAACCTGCCACGTTGGCACGTTCGCCAATATTAACAAAAAGAGATTCAGGACCGATATTGAGCGGTTCGAGACCACTGAGCCTGCTCTTTTTCTCAATTTTGGGCACTGTCCTTGGTGAAACATCTTTAACGGCCCCGGCAATTGCCTTAATAAAATCGGGATCGGTTCCACAACATCCGCCGACAATATTTAGAAGACCACTCTCTGCCCACTCTTTAATCTCTGCCGCCATCGCCTCAGGAGTTTCGTCAAAACCACCAAGCTCGTTAGGAAGACCCGCATTAGGATGGGCACTTACATAGGTATCGGCAATAGTCGACAGTTCCTCAATATGCTGCCTCAACTCCTTTGCTCCAAGGGCACAATTGAGTCCTATGCTGATGGGTTTTACATGCCTGAGCGAATTCCAGAAGGCCTCCATCATCTGTCCTGTCAATGTCCGACCACTGCTATCAGTAATGGTGCCTGAAACCATGACGGGAATGTTTACTCCCAGTTCTTCAAAGCACTCTTCCATGGCAAAGATAGCTGCCTTTGAATTGAGGCTGTCCGTAATAGTTTCAATAAGGAGAAGATCAGCACCACCCTTGATGAGGCCCTCTACCTGTACCTTGCAGGCAGCTCTCATCTCGTTAAAGCTAATCTCCCGGCTTCCGGGATTGTTCACATCAGCCGACATGGACAGTGTTTTAGTCGTCGGCCCCATCGATCCTGCCACAAAGCGCGGCTTCTGTGGCGTCTGCCTTGAATATTTTTCACAGGCTTCCTTCGCAATCCTGGCCGCCTCATAATTCATATCAAAAACACAATCTTCCAGGCCATACTTGGCCATGTCGATAGCAGTGGAGCTAAATGAGTTTGTCTCTATAATATCAGCGCCTGCTTCAAGGTAGGCCTCATGGATCTCTCCAATAACATCAGGTCTGGTGAGTACAAGGAGGTCATTATTCCCCTTAAGCTCCTTATTATAATCTTTGAAGCGTTCGCCCCTGAAGTCTTCCTCGGTCAGCTTATAGCGCTGGATCATGGTACCCATGGCGCCATCAAGAATAAGAATACGCTCCTTAAGGAGTTTTTCAAAAAGAGTCATTTTTTACCTTTTAGTTTTTTTAAATTATAACGATTAAACCGGATAATTGCGACCCCCACAGGGGGTAAGTACTTTTACGTAATTATTTTCAGCCGTTCCCGGCTGAAAATAATTTCTAAAGTACTAAATAAGGAGTTTTTTCAAAAAGAGTCATAGCACCTTTTAGTTCTTGTGATTATTAATCCTGATAATCGTGACCCCCACAGGGGGTAAGTACTTTTACGTAATTATTTTCAGCCGTTCCCGGCTGAAAATAATTTCTAAAGTACTAAATTCCGAGGGCTTTCCAGATAGCAGTGGTAGGAGCAACCTGGTTCATTGTAAAAAAGTGAAGACCCGGCGCACCTCCGTCAAGCAGCCTTTGGCAAAGGTCAGTTGTTACATCGATACCGAACTTCCTTAACAACTCAAGATCACTGCCATAACCTTCCAGCCTTTTTCTCAGCCAGCGGGGTATTTCTGCACCGCAGGTATCACTAAAACGGGCAAGCTGCTCGTAATTGGTTATGGGCATAATGCCGGGAACAATGGGAACCTGTACTCCACGCTCCGCGCATTCATCGATAAACCTGAAATAGGCATCGGCATTGTAAAAGTATTGTGTTATGGCCGAATCAGCCCCTGCTTTCACCTTTCCGGCAAAATTATCAAGATCCGACTCTGCATCAGTCGCCTGGGGATGAATTTCGGGATAGGCCGCCACCTCAATGTAAAAATGGTCTCCCGTCTCTTCCCTGATAAACTGCACCAGTTCATTGGCGTAACGAAAATCACCGATACCGACACCCATTCCCGAAGGAAGGTCGCCGCGGAGCGCCACAATACGGTCAATTCCTTTATCCATATAGGTTTTAAGAAGATGTAATACCTCCGACCTGGTCGATCCTATGCAGGAGAGATGAGGCGCCACTTCATAACCGGCATCTTTCAGACTAAAAACCGTCTCCATGGTCCCCTGCTGGGTACTGCCGCCTGCTCCAAAGGTAACAGAAAAATATTCAGGCCCAAGCGCAGCCAGTTCATCTCTTGTCCTCCCGAGTTTGACCACCCCCTCTTCCGTCTTGGGCGGAAAAAATTCCATACTGAAAACTTTTTTCTTTTTCTCCGGTTTTTTCATGGCGCCTATAATATATGAGATCCCCTGTAAATGCAAGCTGTGGAAAAGAAAACAGGCTGAAAGAAAGTATCCCGGAAAGCGGTTGACAAAACCACGGGCTACAGGGAATCTGTGACAGGCTGTTCAAAACAGGGAAGTTGCGCCCGACAAGAGCAGCATAGAAGGAGAAGCAAAAAAAGGGAGGCTTAAAGCCTCCCCTGTTTTTCTTAAAGACTGACGATCAGTTTTCCTCGCCTGTATACTCCGGCCTGTCCAGGATGGGGATAAGGTTGTTTGACCAGTGAAGCCTTCGTCTAACCTTGTCAAAGGTAATCACTCTTACGTCTCGGGCCTTGAATTCGACAGTATCCTCAAAAACATAAGGCTTTACGCCCTCTTTTTTGGAGTCAAGCATGGTAACCCTGATCGTATGTATTCCGGGCACAATGGGAAGAACATCGTAAATAACGGCAACGGCATCTCTTTTTCTTCCCGTAGGCTGGTACTCTTTTTGATGGATTTTTTTACCATCAATAAAAACCTCCATTGCTGTTGGAAATCTTTCTCTTGTCGTCGTGGCCCTGCTCTTCAAGCTCATTCTGACTTTTTTGTCCTTTTTAAGAGCCTTCCTGTACTCTCTGGCCTTTTTTCTAAGAGAACCGACTTCATCATATTCCTGTACTCTCTGCCCCGTATGCTGAAAAGCAAGTTTCAGCTCAGCCGCACTATCGGGATAAAAGGGATAAGGCACTGCTGTATACTTCATGACAAAGAGAGCAGGCAGCAACAGAATAATAACACCGAGTATCCAGTTGGGTTTTGTCATTTTAGTTACCTCCTTTTTCTGTCTCGGGAAGGTCTTTTAAATATTCCCTGAAAGAATTGATTTCTCCGAGAAAGTCGCTCTTTTGGACTTCCGACGAGAGGGAGAAGCGAATTCGTGACTGATCGATGTTTTTCCGCATAACAGGCTTTCTTTCCCCTTTCACTCTTGCAACAAGATGAACATTTCCATACCTGTAGTGGCAGTCATTAACCTGACATCCCGAAATAAGAACGCCATCGAGGCCTTCAAGAAGCGGAATGGCGACCATAGACGGCTGAACCATTCCCATACAGGGCATCCTGATACAGCCGACAGAGGTCTTGCACTCCACTTTCTGACAGATAGAGGGAGGATTACTGTTTTCACACATAAAGATGAATACCTTGGGGCCGTCATCAGGATTAGCTTTAACCGTTCTGGACAGGGTGGTAATCCTCTCCTTTATATCTTTCTCAAGCAGGAAGGGCATGTCAATGGCCTTGTAGTCACAAGCTCCCACGCAAATACCGCAACTTGCACATCGTGACGGTTCGACAACCGCTTCGAGAGGCCAGCTTCGTCCGTCCGTTCTCGGTCTTACGAAAACAGCCTCGTAAGGACAATCCCTGACACACTGTTCGCATCCGGTACAGTTTTCATAAATAACTTCTGCCGCTTCTCTCCGGCGCACTTTCCCGTACCAGGGAAGAAAGGTGAGAAAAAGCGTTACCACTACCAAAACTACCCATACCGCCCAAACAGGAATCATCTGGATAAGCGGGAGAAAAAACATGTAGAACCAGTCAAATTGGACTTCCGCAGGGAGTCTGCTCAGGTCTGCCGGGGGACCGCTGGTAGCAGGCCTGATAAATGAAACGATAACGAGAGCCGCTACAATAAGATACATCAACTCTTTGGGAGGATTGATCTTTGCATTACGCATCCTCATTACATGGGCCATAAAGAGCAGGAGCAGGAAAACAGGCGTAGCAAAGTGGATGAAAAGAACAATGTAAAAGAAAAAGTCCGACGGCATTTGCGCAAAAGCAAAGGATAGAGGCTTGCTCATTACAGGAAGCACATCGACGAGAAGCGCTGAAACCCAGGCTATAAACATGGCAAGCTCATCCCAGACCATGATATAACCGAAGAGACCGCATATAATAAGAAACCAGATAGTGGCAACACCGGAAACCCAGGCAAGCCATCTCCAGTACCTGTACCTGTTTGTAACAAATACATGGATCGTATGCAGGACGGCAGCCACAACAAGGCCGCCTGATGAATAGCGGTGGAGACTGCGCATAAGGCCTCCCAGGTACCATTGTTCATGTGTCAGGTATTCAATAGACTGGTAGGCCGTCTTTGCTGAAATGTCATAGAAGAGAAAAAGGTATAGCCCTGTAGCAACCAGTATCCATGTCATAAAAAAGCAAATTGATCCAAACCAGTACATGGGATTCAACCTGGGAGTGAATATTTTATTCATCCCGTATTCAATCCAGCTCCACCCCCTGTGAAGCTGATGCATGATAAACCCTTCGTTCATAGTTCTACCTCTCCAGTGTTATAAGGTTTCTTCTTTATTAGCCGGTTCTTTGCCAAAAGTTTTTAAAAGCCATTTTTTAATGTCATTCTTGAAATATAAACCGCCAACAAGAAGAATGACAACAGCCTGAAGCACAACGCCAAGAATATAGGAATAATCGACGTAATATTCCCCTGTTTCCGGATTGTACCTGATACAGATTGACTTGAGCTGATCAATAAAGGTGGGCGCCCTTTTTTCAGGGATATTTCCCGTAATCAGTTCATTAATGGGTATCCTCAAATCTGCCGCTCCAATGCTGGTCTTGTATATCTGACGGTAAATTTTTCCTTCTTTATCGACAATGCTGACAAGGCCGAGATGATTAAAGGCGCCCTCTTCCCTCTCTTCATAATAGAAACCGAAATCCTTTACCATCCGGTCTATCGTCTCTTTGTCACCGGAAGCAAAACGTACAAGTTTAAAATCCGCCTCATGATGAAGGGCAAATTCTTTCATCATTTCAGGCGTGTCATATTCAGCGTCAAAACCGACAACAATCGCATTAAAATTGTCACCCAACTCCTTTTTCACCGCTTCTATGGCAGGAACCAGTGTGGCAACGATAGAATTGCAAATGTCGGGACATGTCGTGTATATAAAGGTAACAAGAAGTGGTTTGCCTGCATACTCCGCCGTATTAAAGGCCTTCTGCTCATGGTCTGCAAGCGTGTAGTGGGCCGTTTTTCTTCCTTCCGCCTTTTTTGCTGTCTGCACCGCTTTTTCAAAAAAAATCCTGTCTTTATCTTCGGCAAAACTCACAGAGGGCCAAAGAAGGCAGACGCAGAACAAAAGAATCAAACTTTTTATTTCAGCTATCATCAGGATAGGACTTATCTTTTTCTTATGCATTGCTCGTAGTTATTCCAGAGTTCCAGTCCTGCCTCTTTCAATTTGAAAGAACAACCTGTAAGGGACCACTTCATAGCCAGGGTCTGGATCATTCCAAGGAGCATGAGCGCCGAATTTTTCGGGTCAACATCATCTCTCACTGTCCCATCCTTCTGGCACTGTTTTATCATTTCCGCCAATCGGGTCATATGATTATTTATATTATTGAGCATCCGTTCTCTCAAAAGGTCATTATCAAGATGGATCTGGTCTGAAAAAACAAGACGGGGAATACCGACATTTGCTTCAATATGTTCGAGGTTAAGAAGAAAGTTGTCCTTAAGCTTTTCAATACAGGGAACAGGTGAACTCATCACGGCCTGCATCTTTTCCCTGAGGCCGCTGCCTATCTTCTCTATCGTTTCAAGCAATATATCATCTTTATTCTTGAAGTGCCTGTAGAGCGCCGCTTCCGAAATACCAACTTCCTTGGCAATAGCCGCTGTGGTAAGGCCTTTCACACCATCTCTGCCAACAATGACAAGCGCCGCTTTTGCTATTTGGTCACGCCTCGTTTCCCTGTCGATTTTGCCGTTTGATTTCACGCCAGACCCCTCATAAGTAAATACTTACTAACATAATAAACAGGTCCATTCCTTTTTGCAATACTTTTTTACAGGCGTCCCTTGAGGCCGTCACAGATAAGGCGCAATAAAAGGCCTGCCGCTTTTCTTTTTCAAGAACTTTACCCCTCTCTCTACTGTCAAAGATCGAGAGAACCTTTCTCTTTGCCCTTGCTCCGGCAAGGGGAACAACTGAGCTGTTTATTTACACCTCACATTGTGCTAACGTATGTAGCAACAAGAAAGTTTTTCTTTTTCAATAAGGAATTTGATGAAAGTAATGATCATTGTCCCCCCGAGAGTGGGGGGGGTACCTGTCGTAAGAACAGAGCGCTTTGAACATAGAGACCTTGGCGCCATTTATCCGCCCATTAACTGCCTCTACCTGGCGGCCCTTCTTGAAAAGGAAGGCCATGAGGTCAGTTTAATCGAAGCCAACGCCTTTGACCTTACCCTTGATTACATAAAAAAAGAAACCGAGCGAATCAAGCCTGACGTCGTTTTTGCCAGAACAGGCTTCGATACGCAGGAAGAAGACATCAAAGTACTGGAAATTGCCAAAGAGCATGGCGCCCATACGCTTCTCAGGTGCAAGATAATCGCAGAAGTCCCTCACATAAGGGACGCCCTGCTGGAAAAGCCTTTTATCGACATCTTCATCAACGAGGAGCCGGAAAGTATCGTACCGGGCCTTTTAAAGAAAATTTCCCACAGCGGTTCCTGGAAAGATGCACCCGGCATCTCCTTCAGGGAGAAAGGAAAAATAATCACCACGCCACCGGGCAATAGGCTCACCGCTCCCGATGACATGCCTTTTCCCGCCTATCACCTCCTTCCGAACATTAAGCCCTATCACACGGGCATAATGATGCGGCCACCCTTTACAACGGTCATATCGTCGAGAGGATGTCCCTTTAGCTGCACATTCTGCTCCTACGGCAATGCAAAATACCGCACCCGCTCACCGGAAAATGTGGTGGCCGAACTGGAATGGCTCGTTGACCGGTACGGTATAAAGCGCTTTATCTTTTTCGATGAAATGATCTTCCTCCATGACGGCAGGATTGATGAAATATGCAAACTCATGCTCGAAAAAGGCCTGAAACTTAGGTGGACTCTCAATTCGAGAGTGAAACCGCTCAACCTTGAAACACTCAAACTGATGAAAAAGGCAGGCTGTTTCGAGATCTGCTTCGGTATAGAATCGGGCTCTAACAAGATACTTGAAAATATCGAAAAAGGGATTACAACTGATGACGTTAAAGAGGCGGCCCGCCTGTGCAGGAAGGCAGACCTCGACATTTACGCCATGATGCTTATCGGCTCTCCGGGCGAAACGGAAGAGACCATTAATGAAAGTATAAAGCTCATCCAGCAAATCGATCCTTTTTATACCCAGTTTTCTTTTGTCGTCCCTGCGCCTAATGCGCCGGGCTTTGACTATTACAGGAATAACAATCTTTTGCTCACGGAAAAGTGGAGCGACTACTGTCCCATTGAAGAAAAACCGATTATCAGGACAGAAGCGCTAAGTCCTGAAGACCTGATCAGGCTGAGAAGTAAATGCTACAGGGAAACCCAACTCAATGTGGCCCATTTTTTCAGAAAGGTAAAAAAAATAGACTGGAGCCTTATTCACTGGGGGGAGAACATTAAAATTCTCAAGATTATCTGGAAAAGAGTTTCATCCATACTAAAAAACAGGATGGTAAGATAGCAGTGAAGATACTTCTATATTCATCACTCGCTGAAGATACGGGTGGAGCCATCAGGGCCGCCTATATCAGGGAAGCCCTGGAACGCTGCGGCCATGACGTTGTTTATGTAAAGCCCTTAAAAAAAACGAGGCCCCTAAAATTTGACTTTCTCCTTTCCCTTCCCTCATATACTTTCGCTGCGCTGACGACCCCCTGCCATGTTGCCATGGCTATAAAGCCTTACCCGAATACAGGCCTTCCGCTGCTGCTCAGAAAAATGCTGGGCACAAAAATAGTCATCGATGTGGATGACCTCGACTATGCTTACCGCGAAGGAGGAATCATCTCCTGGGTGGGTGAAAAAATACAGAAACCCTTCCCCAGACTCTGTGACATGGTGACCTACCATAACGACAATCTCTTTCACCATCTGACGGAAGACTTCAACGTTGCGCCGGACAAACTCTACAGGCTCGACCAGGGTATTGATATAAAGCAGTTTGATGATAAGGCCGTCCATGAAAAAACACGGAAAAATCTCATTGAAAGGTATGACCTTAAAGAAAAAAAGATCGTCACTTATGTAGCCCACCTCGATCCCGCCTGTGATCTCGATGCCATCCTTGAGGGTCTTCCCATGGTGAGGGAGGCTGTCCCTGATTTCTGCCTCGTCGTCGTGGGAGGGGGCCTCTTCGAAAAGCAATTCAGACAACTGGCTGAAAGGCTTGGTGTCGGTGATTGCGTCAGGTTCACGGGACTCTTGCCAAAAGAGGGGGTCATTCCCTTCATCGCCATCGCCGACTGCTGCGTTGTCTATTATAAGGACAGAAAGGCCAATTATTGCCGCACTTCCATGAAACTCCGCGAATATATCAGCATGGGAAAGAGGGTTGTCTGCAACGATGTAAGCGAGCTTGCAAAACACAAGGATTATACCTACCAGACAAAAACCTCTGTTCCTGAATTCAGCCGGATGCTTATCGATGTTCTCAAAGGCAAATCAGACGGGCGGGAAGAGCGCGGCAAAACCTGCATGAGAGAAAACTTCTCCTGGGACGTACTGTCAGGGAAACTGGGTAAAAAAATGGAAACGCTTGTCAGGTAATCTTTTTATCACATGCTCTGTTACCCGCTGTGTCCAGGGGGTAACAATCCCTCATTGCTTACAGAAAAAATTCGAAAAAAACAACAAAAGCAAGGCTTGTTACGACAAGACTTGCAAACATTGCCGGCAAACCGATACGCATCCATTGAACAGGCGTAATTTTTGCTGATTCCATACCGCATTCTTCCGATTCGACTACAACAATAATATTGGCTGTAGCGCCGACATGCGTCCCGTTACCTCCCAAACCAACCCCAATGGCAAGGGCCCACCAAAGGGGAGCAATATTAATGCCGTTATCATCAAGCCCGTGAATAATAGGAATCATGGTAACGGTAAAGGGGATATTGTCGACAACAGCGCTCAACAGGGCTGAGACCCACATTAATAAAAGCGCCGCTTTCAGCAGCATCTGAGGCTGCACTGCCATATGGGCAAGCTCCTTTCCGATAATCTGCAACAACCCCGACTCTTCCACACCGCCGACAATCACAAAAAGGCCTGCAAAAAAAATGAGAACCGACCAGTTCACCTCACCGAAGAGCTTTTCCGGCTTCGGTTGAATGAGCATAAGGGCAAAGGCCAGTCCTATAAATGTAGCAAAGGCCGGATAAATATGGATTCGGTGATGAATAAAGAAAAGAAGAACAATGATGAGGACTGCAATAAGGCCTTTTAATAAAGTCTTCGCATCCTTAATGGCCCGTTTTTCATCAAGATCTATCCTCCCCCCGAAAGGCTCGCTCAGTTGCCGGTGAAAAAGCAGAAACAGAAGCGCTATCGTACATATCCATGCCAGAAAAACGGGTGGAGCCATATGCAGGAGGAAACTGGAAAAATTTATTCCCGCCGCCGATCCGATCATTATGTTTGGGGGATCACCGACGAGCGTCGACGCCCCGCCGATATTTGAGAGAATGGCTTCAGCCATAAGGTAGGGCATGGGATTAAGATTCAACATGCGGGTAATTAATACGGTAATAGGCGCAAAGATAATTACCGTTGTTACATTATCGAGAACCATACTGATAAGCGTGACAACAAGAGAGATATAAAAGAGGAGGAGCCGCGGCTTTTTATGTGACATTTTGGCCAGGCGTATTGCAATATATTGAAATATTCCCGTCGGCCTGAGCATAGCCACCACCATCATCATACCGGCAAGCAAAAGCAGCGTATTGGCATCGATAGCCTTCATGGCCGACTCCTGTGAGTAAAAGCCGAAAACCATACCGAGAATGATTATCGTTACGGCGCCGATGATGGCAGCGCTTGTGCGGTGAATAATTTCACTGAATATGACTATGTAGGACATGAGCAGCACGGCTGCGGCAATGAACATGTTTCTATCAAGAGAGGCAAGAATTGTTTCCATGGTTCGGCAGGCCTATCGGTATTTAAGCATCAGTTGCGCAATGCCCATTCGGGTGACGATCCCTTCATAAATACCATTGTCTATCAGAAAGATATAACCGGTGTTGTATTTTTCCATGATAGCCAGGGCCTTTACAACAGGGGACGCTGCTGTGATAATAGCCATATCTTCAAGAACAAAATCATCAACGGGGAGGCTCAAAACCTTCTCTGACAGAGAATGGGAAATAGACACATTTTGGAGGTCATCACCGAGCAGGTGAGCAGCATCGACAACATACTGGGGAATGCAGGTCGACTTGAGTGTATGACGAATGGAAACCCGTCCCAAAACACGGTCTTCATCATCACAATAGGGGATACCGGGAATATTTTTTCTGACGCATTCATCAAAAACATCACCAACGGTCATTCCCGACCTTGCCATTCCCGTCTTGATGACTATATCCAGTAATCGCGCTTCCATAGGAACTGTTCCTCACTATTTAGTTTTCATCCGGAAAGGGTGCTTTTTCGCAATCTCTGCGTCAATCTTCAGATTTGCTTGTGCGACGTACAGCAGTACGTCTCCGCACAAACCCTTGATTTCCTTGACCTTGCAAAAAATCCCTCCTTTCCGAATTGAAAACATAGTTTGATTTATTATAGTTTCTGGATGGACACTATTCAGTCTCAAAAGATAGAAATCAGGATATGAATCGATTATATTAAAGATTAGCATGTCATAATTGAAGCTGCAACGTGAGAAAACCCTCAATTAATTATTCCCCAGGACGCGGCAAGGCAAAGTGGTGCAAAGATATTTTTCTATTAATAATTTCCGTCAAGCCCTCTTACTGGGAGCTGTTATGACTCTCTTATCGGCTCCCAGGATTTTTGTAAGCGGTCTTTTTCCTCCCGGTTATATATTTCCCACCTTTTTTCTTTTAACCTTGCTGGCAGCTACCGTTACCGCATGGAGTCATTGTGGCGGAATGAAAGGGGCCTTTCCTCCGGCAAGGGAAATAATCAGGGGATTGCTGCTGTCATTTGTGCTTCTCATTCTATTATTTCCCCTTAAAGTATTCTGGTTTAACCCCTTCTTTTACTCCGCCATTGCAGAGACCGGCAATACACAGGAACTGAGACTTATTTTCCCGGAAACTTTCATGCCCGCCATAGCGCTCACCCTCTGGGTAGTGGGCTTTGAAACGCTTTTCTTCCAGGCCGCCGCCATGTCTTTCTTTGCGAAACTGACAAAACAACCCGGGGCGGCAATTCTCCTCTCCACGCTTTTGAGATTTTACGTTACCTGGTTAAGACTTGTCGACATGGGTGTAAAAAACGGTGAAGCACTTATAATTTCGCATGCCCTCCTTATGAACATTATTTCCTGCCTTCTCTTTATGCGCTACGGACTGTTGCCTCCCATGTTTTTTATAGGGGGCCTCTCTATCTACAGGTGGGTATTTTTGTGGGTATAATTAGTCGGGCATGCTCCAAATTACCAACTCAAGTTCCGCACCCCTCTTGGGAATGATAAATTATTGAAATAATTAAATAAAAGCAGAAAAGCGGTTTCCTCATCTTCCCTCTTCCTGAAGCTTGCTATTTTTTGTGCTCTCTTTTCCATGCCGGTCACCATTTTCTTTAAGTTTGCTTTCCTTTTAATCCCCTATAGAGCATGGCTTGCGCCAAAGGCTGAAAAAAAGTGATACAGCTTTGCAAGTCATTGAATTAGCTGAAAGGAGAGGGAGAAGAAAATGGATCAGAGACAGATGCGGGATGATGGCTTATGATTAGGTGGATTCTGAGATTTTGATTTCGGGATGGGATTGCTTGTTACACCTACAGAGCAGCGGAAAACTTTACTTATAAAATCAATGATTATTGGTTGAAAGTGAAGGGTGCATGGTATCATTTTCGTATGGCACCAACACTCAAAGTCAATAGTCAAGTCTGACCCCTCTTGCCCGTAAAGTGGTACATTCTTGACCCTGATGCAGTTTTTATTAGTGTCCACAACTGAGGAGAAGGATTATGAAAATTATAAAAGTTGGTGACAGAGGTAGGGCGGCTTGTGATAAATGTGCTGCATTTGTA
>JAOUBX010000110.1 GCA_029860075.1 Deltaproteobacteria bacterium
CACAATATGAAAAAGATTTACCACTTTGGTATGGCGGGAACTTAAAAAGAAGAAAAGACAGGAAAAGAACCGTCATAAAAGCTGAAATGACCTCCATAAAACACATGTAAAAGGTCAAAGCAATTGACAAACTGACTATAGAATGTAATCTTTAACAAAACTTTGAAAAATCTCTTCCTCTCTCGATAAACCTCCCTTGTCAAAACAGTTTTTCTACAGACTCGTTAGCATTCAAATACAAATATGAAACAGCATAAAACTCAGAGAGAGCATCAAGTAAATACACCTCTTGGTACGCTCTCATTTTGTGCTGATGTAGAACAAGGAGAGCTTGGCTCAAGCACAATTTCTTCTCAAAACATAAAACCGTCATTGCCAGGTGGTATGAGTGTTGAAAACTGTGTTGCAGTAATATTTAAGTGCAAATCACTAACAAAATTATATAAAGTTAATTTCTCGTGTGCATGGGTCGATTTCAACGAAAATGGTTATGGTGCATCCGGTGAAGGATTGGAGGCATGGGAATGGGAGGCTTCGAATAAGCTCGTATTAATAGGCACAGAAGATAATGATTGGGCAAGTCAAAGAATTAAATTAAAGGAAGTGTCGCCTGAAAGTTATTCTGTTTCAATGAGCAATAATCGGATTTCAATTGAAATTGATTCATTTCCAACAAATCAACAACTTACGCTTCACTATGTGGTTTCATGGAATTCAGCACCAGAGGAAGTAGATTGTTCTTGTTGGTATGCTGTTGATATTCCGCATGAGAAATTACTTTCTGAGTGTAAATAATGCTAACAAGCAAAATTCACACGGACAGCAAAAAGCGCCGCTGCGCTCTGCTTTTTGCTTCCGGTGATTTTGGGCGTTCAAGCTGTAGGAAAACCCCTTTTGAAGTGTTTTTTTTGGAAAAACTGCAAAAATGACAAATATTTAATTCAACAAAATCAGCATGTTAGGAAACCAAAAAAAATATATTTTCGTAAATTTTTATTAAATTTGAGTTTTCCTACAGACTCGTTAGGCGAATGAAATGAAACATCGAGCCATTAAAAATTTAATCCAGCTAAATTCAGCAGAATTTATAAAAGAAGTCTCTGTTGGGCTGGAAAAAATCTATGAAAGCTGTGAGGCTCTGCACAGATCATCTTTGACGCTAGAAAAAAATGAAGAATATCGTGGGGCTAGAATTATAGAATCTGTGGCTAAGGAAGAAGCTGCAAAATTCTTGATACTAATTGATGCTATTAGATGTCCAAAGAAACAACAAAAGCTATTATCTAGACAGCTTGATAAATTCAACGAGCATTTAGCCAAAGGGATATACGCTAAAATGTGTAGTTGGCGACCTGATACATATGTTTCTCTGTCAAGATACATTGATCGAGAACTTGAAGAATTTTACTTGGATGGCCCAGAGGGAGTCGAATGGATATTTAGGAACTCCATAATTTCAAATAGAGAAGAATCCATGTATGTGGACTACGTTCAATATGAAGAAGATAGCCACACTTGGTTAACGCCAAAAAGGTTTGAAGACATAGGAATTGGAATATCTAGCTATAACTCTGCCGTGGAAATGGCCAAAGCTTTTTACCTAACCGGAGTGTCATCCGAAGCGTCTCTAGCACTTTTCGCTGAATATTGGCGGAATTTTGAATTTTCACCCAAGACACATTATCAAGAATTCAGGAAAGCTAATTTGGGTTCTCTTGACTTGCTGGATGAAAGAGGGTTGTTGAAGGAGGCTCCAGACTCGTGCTATTCGCTGTTGATTAACGAAATGCCCTTTCCTGTATACAAAGAGTCCATGAGAATGAACCATGTTTCAATTAATGAACTTAAAGAGGTTCAGAAAAATTGGAGTTCGGAGTGTTGATTTCGCCTAACAATTGCATTACCTTTAGGTGAATAGCTCGTTTCAGAAAGTGTAGATACTATCGGTTTAAAAAAATACACCAAAAATGAGGAAGATATATGTCGGATGTTCAAAGAGCTTTAATCATTTTCACTGGATATTCAGCAATCATTTTTTCTCTTGCATGCGTTACTGATGGCTACTTAAGAGTTAAAAATAGATTCATCATAAGCTATATATTTTGCATTATATTAATTATTATGGTTGCATCAATGCTTAATATCTCCTATAGCTTTATTGTTCTAATTTCAATTATTGCCAGCTTGGGGGCAATTGCAAGAATGCCAACTTAAAAAAGAACAAAATATATACACAAAAAAAGACTGGATCAAAGGTTAACCCAGCGGAGGAGGGACTTGCTAATAGTAGTGTTGAATCGAGTTTCATGCTTTCTAAAACTTTTATTACGGTACAAAGGCTTTGCCATTAAAACGCAACCCCCTCAGCTGTATCGTTCCAGCTGGGCAGGGTGTGCAGGTTTCTTCTGCCCACGTGGAACTTAACTTGAGCTTTTGTGGAGAACCATGAAATTGATTCAGTGTAGGCAGAAATGACTTGCCCACCCGCTAAACTGATTAATAAAGATTTTACCACCCCCAGCCCCTCCTAACATAGGAGGGGAGTTTGGGTGGCTTGTTGAATTGATTGATAAATGCCTTGCTCTCTGGTTGTCCGGGGTCTGGCAAGCTAAGTAATTGAAAGTAAAAGATAAAGGCCAGAGAAAATGGCTAAATCGAGACTTAAAAGCCCCTTTTAAGGGTCAAAAAGAGCCTTTTAAGAAAGGAAATATAAATGGCGCTAAGCGAACTGGAACAACAAAGGGTTGAAAAGATAGTTGGTGCGTATTGCCGTGAAAAGATACCGCCGCACGTTCGGGATAAGATAAAGGTCTTTTACACTATTCGTGGTAGCGATGTAAAGGTTGTAGAATCCCGCCCTCACTGGCAGGGTAAGGGAGAATGGACGGAGATGGAAATTGCCCGCATTAAATATGATGCTTCGGCGCTTACCTGGCAGCTCTACTGGAAACGGGCCAATGGAAGATGGATAAAGTATCCCGATTTCAAGCCTGTCTCTGATCTTAAAAAAATCGTTAATGAAATTGAGGCCGATCCCCACTATGTCTTCTGGGGATAAATAATTGTGGTAATTGTGGCTGAAAAAGGAATTCTTTCAAAATGGAATATAACTGGTCGAAGAAGGAAAAAAAGATAGCCCGACAGGCTTTCGACAGGGCCTATGAGAGGGAGATGAGGCACCTGGCGGAGAAGGTACGCAAAATGCTGGACGATAACGAAGATGCCAGGGCTGTCTGGCGTATCCTGGATATGCTGCGGGAAGAGGCCAGGGAGACCGATTTCAAGTACGATTACCGGTACTCAGTTCTTATCCTCATCTTCGCCCGTTTATTAAGGGAAGGCTGGCTGATGCTTGAAGATCTGGAAGGGATCAGCGAAGAAAAGATAGAAAAGATCAGGGAAGTTGCTAATATCAAATTTTAATAGATCATAAGGCAGCGACCATCAAAACATGAACATAATCAAAGCAGACTTTTCAAACCCAAAGCACTCGGAAGTTATAATAAATCTCTTGAATGAATATGCCCTTCATCCTATGGGTGGCGGCATGATCAAGAAGTCTCTGGCTGCCTTCATGATGATAAAAACAGCTCAAGGCTACCAGATTCTGCCGGATATCCTATCCTGTTTTGACGATAAACAACTCCCTGATTAGGGGCACAATTACTGTGTATCTGCAACCGTTCCGTTTTCCTCCTAACGCTATCAATTCATCATTATTTTTTCTGATTTTGGTTTTTATTCGTTAAAAAAGTGTCATATCGAGGCACAAAGTATGATATAAGGTTGAATATTATATCAATTATGGTACAGGACGTGGCCTTGGCTATCTTATAATAAAGATAGATTCATTCATTAACGATCATAAATATTCACATTCGGGGAGGATCATACTGATGAAGTTAAAAGATACTTTACGTTATCGCTTTGATACATTTATGGCCAAAGGTGGTGTTTCAATATTTACCAGCCTCGTTGCTGTCTTTTTAACAATATTTTTCATACTGGCGCTGTTGCGCGGCATATTGCTCAATATTTTTCCTATAGAAATGCTTCAGCATAAGCTTGATTTCTGGGGCAATATTTATATTACCTTCCTTGAGTTGACTGATCCCGGCAATATGGCCCAGGACATTGAGTCAGCGCCATGGTTTAAAGTTGTTGCTATCCTGGCAGGTCTTTCAGGGGTGATAATGTTTTCTGCTCTTATTGCGTTTATTACGACAGCGCTTGACCAAAAAATTAATGAGCTTAAACGTGGCCACTCTAAAGTTATTGAAAAAGATCATACCCTCATATTAGGTTGGAATGAACAACGTATTGTTGAGATTATCCGTGAGTTAGTTATGGCCAACGAGAGCGAAGCAGACGGCTGTGTCGTTGTTTTAGCAGACGTAGATAAAGAACAAATGGATGATGTACTTAGGCTGCATTTACCAAATACGCTAAACACACGCATAGTCACCCGAAGCGGCAATACATCCTCATTGGCTAACCTTGAAGTTGTTTCGGTCAATACATGTAAATCTATTATTATTCTGGCAACCTGCGATGATATGGCTGCTGCACAAGATAAAAGCGCGAGTGACGCCAAGGTAATACAAAGTATTTTAGCGTTAAACAATATTGCAGAAGATAAAAAAGAACTTAATATTATTGCAGAAATATACAACCATACACATCGAAGCATCATCGAAAATAACTACAAGGAAAGTGTCATCACCATAGATACAAGCGATATATTGGCGAAAGTACTGGTACAAACATCCCGGTCGGTAGGCTTATCCGTTGTATATAATGAATTACTTTCCTTTGATGGCTGTGAACTGTATTTTCATCATGACCAATGGAATGGTATCTTATTTAAAGATTTGGTATATCGTTTTCCCGATGGCGTTCCTTTGGGAATTCGTCACCATGACGGCAAATTAACACTTAATCCTGACCTTAACTACTCACTAAAAGCAGACGATGATATTTTAATCGTTGCAGATGATGATTCCACTATTGACTTTAAATCAAAAGCTGTAGCCACACCCCAAAAGCTTCATCTTGCCGACCGTCGTAATGCACAGCGTGTAGAAAAAGAACTTATACTGGGTTGGACAAATAAATCTTATACCATTCTGGAACAATATGCAGATTATGTTAAACCTGGCAGCCAAATCGATATTATGCTTAATAATCCTGCTGACATTGTGCGCAAAGAAATAAAAAAAGCGCAAGAGTCACTTGATGGCATCAATTTAACGCTTGTAGAAAAAGATAGACTAAACAGAGAAGAATTAATGTCTATGGAGCCTTTTACTTACGATAATATTATCATTTTAGCCGAAGGTGGCCAGGATGTAGATGCCCAAAAGGTTGACTCCGAAAATATTGTAACGCTGCTGCTATTGAGAGATATATTTGAAAGCCATAAAGAAGAGAGTAAAAATACCAAGTTAATTACTGAGGTATTAGATTCTCAGAATTACCCCTTGATATCTCAGGCAGGTGTAAAAGATGTGATTATCTCAAATAGATTGATAAGTATGATGTTGGCACAGGTATCAGAAAGTAGAGATATTAAGTTTGTATACGACGATATCTTTAATGAAGATGGTTCAGAAATTTACCTCAAGTCAGCAAGTTTATATTTTGATAATTTCCCGGTAGAACTGACTTTTGCCGATATGATACAAATCGCCCAGGAGAGAGGGGCAGTCTGTTTTGGCGTAAAAATAAAAGCAAATGAACAAGACAGCGATCAAAACTTCGGCATTAAATTAATCCCCGAAAAAGATGAACCTTTTACCATAAACCGGGGTGATTCATTAGTTGTTCTCGCTGAAGATGAAACGTAAAAGGGGATTTGCAAAGGTTTTCCTAGTTATAAGTTAATATGAAGAAAAGGGGACAAGCGTCCCCTTTTCTGTTTCTGCCATAAAATTCAATTTTTTCCTTTGAATGAGTGCTAGTGATGGTCACGAAGCTGCTTTGGGGCCACAATTGAAAAAGGGGCGTTCTTATCAACATTCTTTGCCTGCCTCTTTATACCGTGAGGATCATCAGGCTGGCTCGCGGCAATTTGTTGCCGTAACAGATCGATAAAACGGTTGACCTCTATAGGATCGCTATTATTCGATGTGCCTGTTAAGTCAACGGGTTTTTCATCTTTTTTTGAAGGAATTTTATATTCCCTGCCTTTTATTTGAAAAGTCGTGAAAGCTTCATGATTAATACGCTTCCCGGCAATTATATTCCCCTTGCCGTCCTCTATAAGAGCCTGTCCATACTCGTTATAGACCCGGTTATTAAATAATCTGAAACGACCTTTATCACAGCCGATGAGAGGGCATTCACTTGCACCGTTACCTTTCACAAAAATAATATCTTCATCACCGAGATCAAAATGCGGCGCTCCTCCCATCATCATGATCGTGCCGTCATCAGAAGAACCACCGAAAAAACGCAGGGTAAAACGTCCATTTGGAGCCTTGCCGTACAATACATCTTCCACTTCAAAAGTAACAAAGGTATGGGGTAAAGATTTTTGCCGGCCTTCACCCTGTGATTCCCGGTAATCAATATTAACAACCGTACCCTGCAAAACCAGATTTGCCTTACCTGCCATTTTGCCGAAATCAAAAGCCTTCTCACTGTCATAAGCCTCGGCAGGGATGGTTAGCAGAATAATTGCCAAAGTAAAAAAAATAATTTTTTTCATCAACCTTCTCCTTGATTACATCAATTTGTTAAAAGATATTTTCCATAACATTAAGAAGGTACACTATAGAGAACGTATTTCAAGTGATACAAGTTCACTTACCCCATAAATCCCCTTACGGCAAAGGTATTTAGGAGGATTGTGTTGAGTATTGCGGTTTTTAGTGATTGCGTTGCAGGAAGAGCAGGGATAGCTGAAAAAAGCTCTCTATTTCCTGTGGGAAAATAAAGGCCACCCACCCTTGCAAAAGCGGAAGCGCCCCTGATCTGAAGTTTTCTCTTTTTAAGGCAAAGGGGATATGTTATAAGTAGCAAAACAGCTTTGGTGGATTAGAAAATGGGAAGACCTGAAAGGACGAGTAATAAAAGCCCGTAACCGGAATTTAACCGGAGCGGGCTTTTTTGTTTTGAAGGTGGGCGCAATAAGCAGCAGGCATTGCCTTTGAAAATCAAAAGAAAAAGAATTAAAAGCTAATTTTAGACAGGATTAACTGGATTGACAGGATTAAGATCAAAGGGAAAAGATTTTCATGGTTTTTAAATCCCGTAAATCCTGTAAATCCCGTCAAAAGAAAAAGAATTAAAAGCTAATTTCAGACAGGATTAACTGGATTGACAGGATTAAGATCAAAAGCAAAAGCTTTTCATGTTTTAAAATCCGCTAGATCCCGTAAATTTTGTCAAAAGAAAAAGAATTAAAATCAGTATTGTTCGGTTTGAAATTTGCATCAGCAATTTCTATTTAGAATGATGCAAAAGAATTGTCATTTCGAATCGGAGGTCTCTGAGAGGTACGAGGAGAAATCCTTGTCTCGAATGAAGTGAGAGATCTTAAGGATTTCTCCCTTCACCTAATGGCACTTGTCACTTTGTTCGGGCGCGCTCGAAATGACAGGTCAGTGCAATTTCCTAAGCGGATATTGCTGAATTAAAATAGGGTTTTAGGCAGGATCAAGGGAAATTTAAATACTATTTTATGGATACTAATTTATGCTTAAAAGACTGATTGCTTACCCTTTACTAATTCTGCTTTTATTTGCTTTCTACAAATATGGAAGAAACCTGTGGTATCCTTTTTATTTAAGACTGGCAGGAAAAAAAACAGTTAGTCAAGTTATGGAAATGTATGAGAAACCTGTTGAAGTGGCCTTAAGTCCCTTGTTTGCAGCAAAAGGATTGTCTTATCCTCCTAAAAAAATGGCCCTTTTTGTAATGAAAGAGGAGCGGGTTCTGGAACTGTGGGCCAGTGATAATGAGAAAGACTTTTTTAAAGTTACCGAGTATCCCATTCTTGCATCCAGTGGAAAGTTGGGGCCTAAATTGAAAGAGGGGGACAGGCAGGTTCCTGAAGGCATTTACAAAATTATCGGCTTTAACCCAAATAGCGCATTTCATATATCAATGAAATTGAATTATCCGAATCCATTTGACTTAACTATGTCCCGAAAGGAAGGCCGAAAGAATCCGGGCTCGGATATATTTATTCATGGTAACTCAGTGTCAACAGGATGTCTTGCCATGGGTGATGATGCCATTGAAGAACTGTTCACACTTTCATATAAAACGGGAAAGAGCAATATTGAAGTCATCATATTTCCGGCAGATCCGAGAAAGGGTCCGCTGGTTCCAACAGTGGCTTCACCGGCCTGGACAGGTGAGCTTTATAAAAAGATTGAAAAGAAATTTAGATCAATTACAAATATAAAAAGCAGTTCAAAAGCAACGGGCAGAGGCAGGAGCCTATGAAGTATTCCTCTCGTAAACAAAGTTGATATTATGCCTTTAAAATTTATGTTACTTACACTTTTACTAATCATTGGTTTGCCCGGTATTGTGTCGGCGGCAGGTTCTTCAGACATGATCAAGATGCAAAAACCTGCCGGCTGGATCATTGGAAAGGAGCCGCAACTGCCTGAGCAACTGCCGGATGACGCCATTGAGGGTGGTGTTTATTACCTGTTAAGTGACAATCAAATTCGTGTGGCCGGAGGTGAAAAGACGGTGTATTTTTCACACTTTGCCGAGTTGATTGTTAATCAGCAGGGCCTGGAGAGAAGTTCACAGATTAATGTGGAGTTTGATCCGGCCTATGAATCACTGGTATTCAATTCACTGCAAATTCGCCGGGACAATAAGATTGTAAATAAACTCTCCAGCGCTAAAATTTCGGTTATCCAGCGAGAGACCGAGTTGGACAACCTGATTTACGATGGGCGCTTGACGGCTAATGTGATTCTTGATGATGTGCGGGTAGGTGATATTGTTGAGTACAGTTATACCCTGAAAGGGGATAATCCGGTATATAAGGGGCTATTTGCTTACCGTCGATATATTGAGTGGACCGTTCCTCTCCATCATCAGGTAATCAGGGTGCTATGGGGCAAAAATAATCCCCTTTACGTTACAAAACTGAATACTGATGCTGATGTGATGGAGAGAGCTTTCGATTCCTTTAGAGAATACGTGGTTGAGGTAAATGACGGCGTTCCGAAATATATCAACAGTGAGACGCCTGGCTGGTACAATCCCTTTGGCATCATTTTCTTTAGTGAGACTAATGACTGGTCTCATGTGGCTTCCTGGGCATTGCCGCTTTACGAGAAAGCCATTGGTGTTAGCGCTGACGTTGCAGCTATTGCTGATACCATTCGTCTCAGCCATGCTGATCCTGAAGAGCAAATTGTGGAGGCCCTGAAATTTGTGCAAAGTGAAGTGCGTTATCTCGGTATCGAGGTGGGAGTCAATTCACATAAGCCTGCGCCTGCCGGGCAAACTCTGCAGCGCAGATATGGCGACTGCAAAGACAAGGCCGTCCTCTTTGTTTCACTGTTGAAATATCTTGGTATCGAGGCGGCGCCGGTCCTGGTGAATAGTAAGATAACCGGGCAGTTGGCCGACTACCCACCCATGGTAAATGCTTTCAATCACGTTATGGTGAAAGTCCGGCATGATGATAACGTCTTCTGGCTGGATCCCACCAGGCAGTATCAGAAGGGGTTGCTGGCGGATATATACCAACCTGACTATCGCTATGCGCTGGTGGTAGAAAAAGGAAGCGGCGCATTAGAACGAATGAATGAAAGAGCCGGCAGCTCACAGCTGATTGTTAAGGACAGCTTTGACCTGACCAAAGGGGCCGGAAAGGAAGTCTCCTTTGAAAGCCGAAGCGAACATATTGGTTATGAGGCGGAAGCTCAGCGCTATCAGGTTGCCAGATACGGTTTGTCGGGGCTGCAAAAGAAATACCTTGAGTTCTATCGGGATTACTACTCGGCGGTGGAATCAGTTGATAAAATCAGGATTAGGGACGATGAACTTACAGGGCGCCTTTTTCTGGAAGAAAAGTACCTCATGAAAGAATTCTGGGAAACCAATAATAAAGACAGGAATTTTAAAGCCAGTTTTTTAGCCAATTCTATTCGCCCTTACCTAAGCAAACCTGACCAGGAGAGCAGGAGTTCACCTTATTCGATGAGCTACCCTAAACATGTGAAACAAACGATAGATGTTATTTTTGGTTCAGATGAATGGGCTTTTGAAAAGGAAGAATTTATTGAGGACAATCCCTATTTCTTTTACAAGTTTAATGCTCGTTATGATAAATCCAAAGGGACACTTAGCCTGAACTATGAGATTAAACTGCGAACCGACAGTATCGCCGCGCAAGATCTTGACAAATATATGGCTGCCCGGAAAAGGGTCTGGGAGAGCACTGAATACCCGATTGTGAAGTATTTTGACTCTGCTGCTGCTGAGGATGATGGTGAGGAGAATAATTTCGGCTTATGGGTGCTGATTGCTCTTATCGTTTTTTATGCCGGAGGCGCCCTCTATGTCTTGATTAATTGGTTCATTGATGCCAGAAATCAACCGGTATATAAAGATACAGTGTTCTACCCCGTATCTTTAGTCAAACTGATTGCATTATCTATTGTGACCTTTGGTGTTTATACGGTGTACTGGTTTTATAGAAACTGGCTTTATGTGAAAAAAATTGACAGCAGTTCAATAATGCCGATTGCCAGAGGTATATTCAGTATCCTCTGGTTCTACCCCTTCTATCTTCGGCTTGTCGAAGACAGTTGTCTGCGTTATGAGGAAAACAAGGTGCTGGTAAAGTCAATGGCGATTCTCTTCGCAGTGACTTATTTTATTGCCACCTTCCTGTCGGATGTAGATTATTTATTCCTGCCCGCAATGGTTGTGACAGCGCTATTGCTGCTTCCACTTGCCAACTACATCAATTATGTAAATACAGATGACAGCAGGGCCTATACATATAATTCGCGGTGGTTGCTGCGGCATACAGTCCTCTGTCTTTTATTTATACCATTGATTATTTTTATCTATGGCAGTGAATTGAATATATTACCCAGTGAGAAAGTGGTCAAAGGAAGCAGGATCTGGGGGCACCATATAAAATATATGAAGCGGAAGGGCGTCTTTCCCGCTGATGAAAATCCGGTGCTTTTTTATAGCGATGCACTATTGTTTATTCGTAATGACGGCAACGGTTTTACCGATAAACAGGTCTTCTCCTATTGGGTGGATGAGAAAAAAAGATTTAATGTGGAGAGTGAAGACTTATCCAATGTTAAAGACATCAACGTGGCTTATGCCAAGGGCTGGGATGAAGATACGACGATCACTGTTGTGAGAGAAGATGACAGCAGTTTTGTACTCTATGTTTCTCAAATCGATGGAGGTGACAAGCACTTTGTTAATGCATTGATGAAAAGGTGGAAGAAGTTGAGGGCCGATTCTCCGGGAGATCGTTAAGTCCCCTACCGCATAACAAAACAGTAAATCCTCTCCGGTTTTAAATTCTGAACGCTTCTATCTTAAAACAATTGGGACCCTTTCTTCTCCATAGGCGCCATCATGAAAGGTATCAATGTTTTTTTAAACAGCCCGGCAGCAGCTGTTTAAAAAAAGGGCCCTCAAGGAAGGGCCCTTTTCGTTGCTGAAAGAATGTTTTTCAATCTTTTAACTGCCGGTTTGCACGATTATGGACATTTGATGGGACATTTGGCTTTTTTCATTTGTCCCTTTACCATCATAGATGAATTCTCATCCTGGTAAATATAAGTGGCAAACATGGTAAAAGAGTCCAGCCTTGAATGAAAGTGTCCCTGAATATAAGGTGAGTCAACCATGTCTTCATATGAAAGCGCTATTTCATACATTTGTTTTTTCAGGCGATCTCTCTGCATTGTCCCGTGAACAGGAACACAGGCCTGATCTTCTATTCTTTGCCAAATCCCTACGGCTGATAAATGGTTCTGAGCGGGAGGCGCGTCATCATTGACTGCTAACTCAAGGGCTCCTATGGGTTTGCCGGTAGGCGCCAACAGGTCCCAGCAATAAGTGCCTGTAGGTGATCCTGAAAATACTTCCGAAAGGGTTCCCGATAAAAATAAAATAGCGACAAATGCAACTAATGATACCTGAAGTCTTTTCACTTTTTCCTCCTTAATAGTTAGATATGAATATTCATTCCTTTCTATTGCCTTTTAAGCTCGCCACCTCCTTTACTATTTGATGTGGGGGTGCGCTAACCGAGGTTGTGAGGAAATTTAAAAGTCAAGACGCCGCCCACCCCGAATTAAGCCTAGCAAAG
>JAOUBX010000111.1 GCA_029860075.1 Deltaproteobacteria bacterium
GGCGCCGATGAGTTCGTCATTGATCTTTGACTCGTTATCAGCCAGCGCTTTTGCTACGGGTGCGAAAGTCGCTGCAAGATCGGCATCGTCACTCTGTGCCGCCAGCGCTTCCGCCCAGTAAAGGGCGAGGTAGAAGTGGCTTCCACGGTTGTCGATACCACCGAGCCTGCGAGTGGGTGATTTATTCTCGTTGAGGAACTTCTCGTTGGCCTGCTCAAGCGTTGCAGCCAGAACATTTGCCTTGTCATTGTTATAAACGTTGGCAAGGTGCTTGATGGATTCAGCCAGTGCGAGGAACTCACCGAGAGAATCCCAACGGAGATACCCTTCTTTGAGGAACTGCTGTACGTGTTTTGGTGCAGACCCACCGGCGCCTGTTTCAAAGAGTCCGCCACCTTCCATGAGAGGAACGATGGAGAGCATCTTGGCGCTTGTATTGAGCTCGAGGATTGGGTAAAGGTCCGTGTTGTAATCCCTGAGGACGTTACCTGTTACAGAGATGGTGTTTTTTCCTTCTCTCATTCTTTCAACAGAAAGCTTTGCCGCTTCAGCAACGCTCATGATACGAATATCAAGACCGTTTGTATCGTGGTCTTTCAGGTACTGATCAACCTTCTTCCTGATCTCGATGTGATGTGCACGATCAGGATCGAGCCAGAATACGGCAGGATCACCGGTTGCTCTTGCTCTTGTTACAGCAAGTTTAACCCAGTCCTGGATTGGGGCATCCTTAACACGGGCGGAACGCCAGATATCACCCTCTTCAACCTGCTGCTCGTGAATAACATTTCCACCAGCATCAACAATACGGATGCTACCGTCGCCGGGCGCTTCGAAAGTGGTCGGATGAGAACCGTATTCTTCCGCCTTCTGAGCCATAAGGCCAACGTTAGGTACCGTACCCATGGTTGAAGGATCGAGAGCACCGTTCTTCCTGCAATTTTCGATAGTCTCGCTGTAAAGTGCCGCATAGCTGTGGTCAGGAATAGTACACTTGGCTTCAGCCGGATTACCTTTGGGGTCCCACATAATACCGCCGTCACGAATAACGGGAGGCATGGAAGCATCGATAATGATGTCACTTGGTACGTGGAGGTTGGTAATTCCCTTGTCCGAATCAACCATGGCCAGTTCAGGACGGGTTTTATAAACTGCTTCGATGTCCGCTTCGATTTCAGCCTTCTTGTCGGCAGGGAGATTTTCAATCCTGGCATAGAGATCACCGAGACCGTTTCTGAAGTTAACACCCAGTTCCTTAATGGTGTCGGCATGCTTCTCGATAGCATCTTTATAGTAAACCTCAACGCAGTGACCGAAAATCATGGGGTCGGACACCTTCATCATGGTGGCCTTCATGTGGAGAGAGAAGAGAATACCCTGCTTTTTCGCATCATCAATTTCATCGGCAAGGAATTTTCTGAGTGCTTTCTTGCTCATGAAGGTGGCGTCAACGACTTCACCCTTCTGGAGGGGAAGCTTCTCTGTAAGGGTAGTAGTACTGCCGTTACCATCGACAAATTCGATCCTGGCATCAGTCGCTTCAGCTATGGTCGTTGAAACTTCGTTGGAAGCAAAGTCACCGCTGCTCATGGTGGCTACGTGCGTCCTGGAATCAGGCTTCCATGCGCCCATTCTGTGGGGATTCTTCTTGGCGAAGTTTTTAACGGCATCGGCGGCACGACGGTCGGAGTTTCCTTCACGAAGTACGGGGTTAACAGCACTTCCGAGACATCTGGAATATCTTTCCTTAATATCCTTCTCTTCATCATTCTGAGGGTTTTCAGGAAACTCAGGCAGATTGTAGCCATGATCCTGGAGTTCCTTAATGGTCGCTTTGAGCTGCGGAATGGAAGCGCTAACGTTAGGAAGCTTGATGATGTTGGCATCAGGCGTCTTGGCCAGCTCACCGAGCTTGGTCAATTCATCGTCAATCTTCTGCGCATCTGTCAGTCTCTCGGGAAACTGGCAGATGACCCTTCCCGCCAGGGAAATATCCCTCGCCTCAACGGATACACCGGCCACACCGGTAAATGCCTGCACGATGGGAAGCAGGGAGTAGGTCGCCAATGCAGGCGCCTCGTCTATCTTTGTCCATAATATCTTTTCTTTTGCCATTGCTTTTTCCTCACTTAAACGTTTTTTAAAATCCTAAAAATAAAAAAGGCCGACATCACACCATAAATAGGTCTAAGATGTCGGCCCTCATTTTAACAACCTCTGGGTAATTAAACTGCCTGCCTCTATGCACTTAGCTTATGATCTAATCTGCTACTGCCTGAAAGCTAAGCCCCTTAAATCATCTGCTTGAAGCTATCTTTTTTAACAGAAAGAACATAAACTTGTCAAGAATAATCGAAAATGAATTTCAATATTTAAAAGCTTAAAATTTTCTCAGTTTCTTTTCAAGATCATCAGAAAGTGTAAAGATAATTACCTTTTCCCCACTTACTGTACTGATATCAGTATGAAATGTAATGACCTCCAGATTTGTTATCGATTTGATACCTTCATAGAGAGGTTCCTTGGTATTTTCCAGAAGTGTGGCTCTCAACTTTTTGATCAGTTCCGTACCATCCTGACCACTAATCAATTTCTGCTCGGCTCTTGTAAGAACACCTTTCAAGCGCACAAGAACCATGTCTTCAACAACATGAGTTCTAACCTCCGATGGCCCCCTCCCCATATATTCTTTTTCAAACTGTACAATTAGCTTGCTGACTTCTCCCTCAATCTCACCTTTAGACCTTCCGTTCATGAATACTCCTGATAAACAAATAAATTGAATTATATTCAAAGATAATAACTTCATTCAACTAAAAAAGGCCTGCCACGTGGGCAGACCTTCAATAGTCAATATGATATTATTATGGTGGAGGCGGCGGGAGTCGAACCCGCGTCCGGAAATACTACGCCTGGAACCTCTACATGCTTAGTCCGGATTTAGATTTAATGGCCGGGATCACCCCGGTTCAAGTTGCCCGACCACGATCCCATCTAAAGTTTCGCCCGCCGCACGATGGGAGAATAAAGCGAACTATCCTGCTAAATGGCGTTCTGTCCAGCCCCGCAGGAAAAGACCGGCAGAACGGTAGCAGCTTAAGCTGCTACTGCGTAATCGTAATCGTTGGCGATTATGATTTGGTCTGGCAGTTTTACGAGTTATCAGAGCTCGGCATGCAGTCCCGGTTTCATCATCCCCGTCGAAACCGTGGCGCCCCCAAATTCAAAAATTGAGAGGATTACGATATGAAAGAACGCATTTTAAATATATAATTAATTTGAGTTGAAAACAATAAGAAAGTTTCATTTTCACAAAGCAACAATGATATTTATTTAAGAATCCCGGATGTGCTATATTGAATGTGTAAAGTTAAATATTGTACATAAATAATGATAAACAAAAAAACTTTAGTCGTTGAAGCCGGCAAAACTGAGTCTCACTATTGGAAAGATATATGGCGCTACCGGGAGTTATTCTACTTCCTGGCATGGCGGGATATTTTGGTTCGTTACAAACAAACTGTTATTGGCATCGCATGGGCTCTGATCAGACCGTTTCTGATAATGATTATATTTACGGTTATCTTTGGGAAACTGGCAAAACTTCCATCGGAAGGCGTCCCCTATCCCGTTCTTGTTTTTGCAGCCATGCTACCATGGCAGTTTTTTGCCAACGCCCTTAGCGAAGCAAGCAACAGTCTCATTGGAAACGCCAATCTAATCGCTAAAATTTACTTTCCGCGCCTTATTATCCCGGCAAGTTCCATTATAACAAGTTTCGTTGATTTTCTCATTTCAGGCGTCATTTTGGTAGGACTTATGCTTTGGTACCAGTTCATACCTGACTGGCGAATCCTCACACTTCCACTTTTTATCGGAATTGCCTTTGCTGCAGCCATGGGAGCAGGACTCTGGTTAACGGCGCTAAACGTTAAATACCGGGATTTCCGCTATATTGTTCCTTTTATAGTGCAGTTTGGCCTTTATGTATCGCCTGTTGGTTTCAGCAGCAGTGTGGTACCGGAAGAATGGCGTCTTATTTACGCTCTCAATCCGATGGTGGGTGTTATTGATGGTTTCCGATGGGCTATCATTGGGGAAAAAAGCAATATCTTTTTGCCTGGTTTTATCTTGTCCCTCGGAATTGTGTTAAGCCTATTAATATCCGGCATTTGGTATTTCCGCAAAACTGAGAAAACCTTTGCAGACGTAATATGAGTGACACTGTAATCAAGGTTGAAAACCTCTCCAAAAAATACATAATAGGTCATGAGAAGCAGGAACGATATAGGGCCCTGCGTGATATAATTACCAATGGCGCTGTCAACCTCGTAAAAAAGTGCCTGCCTCCCTTTATATCCACCAACTCATCTTTCGAAAATCAAACTCATGAAGAATTCTGGGCTCTCAAAGATATCTCTTTTGAGATTAAGCAGGGAGATAAAGTCGGCATAATAGGCCGGAATGGCGCAGGAAAGTCTACATTACTAAAGCTCCTTAGCCGTATTACCGAGCCTACCAACGGTCGTTTTGAGATCAGCGGGAGAGTAGCTAGCCTGTTAGAAGTCGGGACAGGCTTTCATCCTGAACTGACAGGTCGCGAAAATATTTTCCTCAACGGCGCAATACTGGGAATGACAAAAGCCGAGATTAAGAAAAAGTTTGATGAAATAATTGAATTTGCCGAGATTGAGAGGTTTTTGGACACACCTGTTAAGCGGTATTCTTCCGGCATGTATGTTCGACTTGCCTTTGCTGTGGCTGCGCACTTAGAAACGGAAATACTTATTATCGATGAAGTCCTGGCTGTCGGGGACACTGCATTTCAGAAAAAATGCATGGGAAAAATGCATGAAGCATCAACGGGTGGGAAAACTATATTATTTGTAAGCCATAATATGGCTGCCATACAAAAACTTTGTGAAATAACCATAATGCTGGACAAAGGAAGACTAGTAAGTAAAGGTATAACAAAAAATATTATTAATGATTATTTATCAATTTCATCATTTGAAAAAGAGCTTGAAAATGACATACTAAAGAGATCTTCGATACCTGGCTTTGAGTTCACAATGCTTGAAGCTATTAATCCCTCCTCAAATAAAATAGCTACTGGAGAACCCCTTATCATTAGAGCTCATTACAAACATGATCCAATTTTTTTTAAATTATCATCTCCTGCCTTTGCAGTAATCATAAAAGATATTCTTGGCATAGAAATAATCAGATTGAGTACAATTCCAATTAGTGGATATGATATTGAAAAATTGTTCTCAACAGGGTATATAGAACTATTTATTCCTTTTTTTCCATTGGTCGGGGGAAGCTATTCTGTTGATATTTTACTTCTCAGGCAAAGAAAAGAGTGTCTTATACACATAGAGAGTGCTCTGCTTATTAATGTAGATGAAAAAGACATATATGACAGCGGCACTACCCTGAATAGAAAACGGGGATTAATTGCTTTATCTCATTCATGGAATCATCAAAATAATGCAAACATAATAAACGATAATTCAATCTATTGAGCGTACTATTTTATGATTAACATTCTTAATTATTTTAAACGTCTTTTTTTTACAAGGAGCGATTATGCAGATAATTTCCATATAAGGGAGAGTGATGTTTTTATAGTTTCATACCCAAAGTCTGGCAACACATGGTTACGATTTTTATTATGCAGCTATATGCTAGGAGAACAATGTGATTTTCAGAAAGGAAGAAAACTAATTCCAGATATCCATGCTGATTCAAAAATAGCAAACAATTTAAACAGTCCAAGGCTTTTGAAGAGCCACTCAATGTTCAACGATAGTTATAAAAAAATAATATACCTGGTCAGAGATGGTAGAGATGTTGCCGTCTCTTATTATTGGCATCTAATAAAATTCAAAGTTATTCCCGGCACACTGAAATTTAGTGACTTTTTAGAGAAGTTTAATAAAGGAGAGTTTGGCGGCAAATGGTCGGAGCATGTAATATCATGGATTGATAGCAGCACTCAAAAGCATGTGGTCAGATACGAAGATCTAAAATCAGACCCAGTCAATAATTTATTCAAAATAATTGAATTCTTGAATTTAGATGGGGATTTAAAACCGGATTTCAATCGTATTGTGCAAGCGGTAGACAACTGCAGTTTGGATAAAATGAGGTCAATTGAAAGGGCTCAACGTGACTCTATTCCAACTCACAAAAACTCTAATTTTGATATTGATTTTGTCAGAAAAGGAGGGGTGGGCGATTATCAAAATTACTTTAGCGCTACCCTTGAAGAGAATTTCATAAAATTGCATGGGAACAGTTTAAAACGATTTGGTTATATAAATAATGGATGATCACAATCTTATATTTCTTATTTCACAACCCCGCTCCGGCTCTACATTACTACAGCATATTTTAGGGAGTCATTCAGAAATCCATACGCTTCCTGAACCATGGTTAATGCTTCACCAGATATATGGACTCCGTTCATCAGGCATTGAGACGGACTATCAAGCTCAATATGCTTACATTAACATGAAGCGTTTTCTTGAAATAACGCCTAATGGTGAAGAGGTATATGAGGGTGCCATTCGCAATATGACATTACAATTATATGAAAACGCCTTGCAATCATCAGGAAAAAAATATTTTTTAGATAAAACTCCGAGATATTATTTTATAATTCCTGATTTGTATAGACTTTTCCCGAGAGCAAAGTTTATTTTTATTTTACGAAATCCTATGGCTGTGCTTTCATCCCTTCTTACTGTTATTTTTAATGGGAATTGGCAAGGTTTATTTGAAAGAGACAGAAAGCACGATATTTTAACAGCCCCTCATTTAATTCTTGAAGGTATTAAGACGCTTGGCAGTAAAGCAATTGTAGTTAATTATGAAAAACTTGTAACTGAGCCAACACAAACCGTAAAAAAACTGTGCCATAAACTGGAAATAGCATTTGAAAATGATATGATAAACTACGGTGGCAAATTACATTTTAAGGCTGGTGTTGATCCTAAAAGTATATACAAACATACCAAGCCAGTCAGAGATTATGCAGATGGTTGGTGGAAGAAATTTGATACGCCCCAAAAAGTTTAT
Organism: Deltaproteobacteria bacterium; assembly: GCA_029860075.1. NCBI lineage: Bacteria > Pseudomonadati > Myxococcota > Myxococcia > Deltaproteobacteria bacterium. The sequence continues at coordinate 7,087 of JAOUBX010000111.1, forward strand.
ATTGCCAGAAATTATATAGAAACTCTGGGAAGAAAAACAATAAGTGATTTAGGGTATTCTTATGATGATCTCATGAATAAGTTAACTTCTTTAGATAATAATCAGAGGAAACCTTATCCACTAATATCATGGAAGCTTATAACAACACCATCAGAGAAACTGTCTTGCTTTAGCAAGTTTAAAATTACCCTTTTAAGCTCATTGCAGAGTATAGGATTTTGGCATACTCTATGGCGTTGTATAAGCTTCATAACAAGAAAAATCCATTAATAATTACCCTCTTTTATGTTTGGCACTTATAGATTTATCCTGGCTATTTCTGTTGCAATGATGCACTTAGGTGATGATATATCAGGTATCTCCGGTTATATTGCCGAGTTACCCACGAAAAGTAGACACACGCACTAATTAGGTATATAAAATAAGGAGATGTGTCAAAATGGCTAAAAGAAACACAATATAATCAATTAACAGTGTCCTCTTTTTGTGAGTAAGACCAATATAAATGAAACCCACAAATCAGGCTATTTATTTAAATCTGAAAGAGATTTATTATTTTAAAAGGCAGAAATTAATTTTATTACGTGCAAAGAATGGATGACAAATAATGAACAAGGTCTTGATACATGGGGTATTTACTTTGCTGGAAGAGGATAAATGAAAGTCGGTGTTTTCATAAATTCTAATCTACCACAAGTAGGAGGCGCCTATAGCTTTGAATGGGGATTATTTAACTCATTAATTAAACTTCACTCTCAAAGCAAACATTCATTCTTATTTTACCTCAGTAATAACAAGCCATGTAAAAAAGTATTAGAGAATAATTTGAAATATATCTATTTACATCGTACTTTCAAAGAACGCTTCTTTTCCAGGTGCAAAAACGTTGCATCAGCTACATTAAAAAAATCCCTTAATCCCAGAATTCCCTTCAAAGTAGAAAGCGCTTATGACAAACATATACTGGATTCTCTCCTTACTAACGGCATTGATATTACGTGGTCTTTATCTCCGGGTTGCCTTTCAATGGAAATTCCATACATTACAACAGTATTTGATTTACAACACCGTTTACAACCCTATTTCCCGGAGGTTAGTAAAAATGGCGAATGGAATAGCCGGGAAAAAAATTACTCTGTCATACTTAGACGTGCCTCAATCATTATTGTCGGTACTGAAACAGGCAGAAAAGAAATTGGGAATTTTTACAATATCCCATTGGACAGAATTAAAATACTGCCATTCCCGGCACCTGTATCCTTCCTAAATGTAAAATCAAATGATGACAAAAAAGTTCTGCAAAAATATCATATTGATAAAAATTATCTATTCTATCCAGCTCAATTCTGGGCTCACAAGAATCACGCCAACTTACTTCTGGCAGTTAAGTACCTTAAAGATCACTTTGATTTAAATTTTAATATTGTATTCGTTGGCTCTGATATGGGCAATATTTCCTATGTTAAAAAACTAATTAATGATCTCAATTTATCTGAGCAAGTGCATTTACTAGGCTTTGTACCTCAAGAAGATTTAAGACCGCTTTACCGCAATGCCTTTGCCCTTACCTTTGTCAGTTTTTTTGGGCCTGACAATCTACCACCTCTTGAAGCTTTTTCATTGGCTTGTCCCGTTATTGCATCAAAGATCTCAGGCTCTGATGAACAGCTGGGAGATGCCGCTTTATTAGTTGATCCGGGATCACCTGAACAAATAGCAAATGCTATTATTTCTCTTTATAGAGATGAAGGACTACGTGAAACACTTGTGCAGCGTGGATTAAAACGATCAGCAAAATGGACTTGCGATGACTATATCAAGAGTGTTTTTTCTATCCTCGATGAGTTTGAACCTATTAGGCGTTGTTGGGACAACAGGGCTATTTATAAAAATCCAAAATTATTAGGTTGATCACCGTACTTTAGCAATATAGCCTGCTTTTTAATTAGATAAAATAATATAATTAAAGGTTCTTGTCCAAAAAAGCTTGATAATTCTTATAGGAATTCATGTGTTCTCTTTTGGCTGGCATCCAGAAACTATGATAATATTAGCCTGTCAGAAGACCTCATAGATAATAAGGAGGTTGCTAAGTGAAGCTTTCTATTAGAAACAAATACCAAAAATGATTTTTGATTTACTGCTGATTGTAACTTTCCAATTTTTAAGTGCAATTTGAATATCAAACACCATAAGTGAAATTTATCATCAAGCTTTTTAGATATGAACCCATTTTTATCTGTAATGAAACAATGAGTATCGAATCCAATAAAATGCAATTGCCGCGATTGCTCTGCATATCTAATGTTCCCATAGAGTCATCCTGCCATGGCTCAGTAGTACTTTATAGGCTTTTGCAGAAATATCCGCCTGAGAAACTTCAAGTGATTGAATATGAGAAGCAGAAATCAATTCTTAACCGTCGTCTTTTGGGAGTGCGATACCATACAATTTCTTTAGGCAGATCAGACTTTTTTCCTACTCGTTTTACTAAATTGCACTCTTTTTTTATTCTCTGCAATGCAGCAAAGCAATATAGAAAGATAAATAAAATTCATGGTAGTTTTTCTCCAGAGGCGGTATTAACTGTTGCTCATGGCTACCTATGGATTACAGCAGCAGAGTATGCTAAACGTTCCAATATACCGCTTCATATAATAAATCATGATGATACACCAGAGATAAGCAGTGTACCAACATTTTTCAGAAAACATTTGCAACAACAATTTGGCCATATATACAGGCAAGCAGCATCACAACTCTGTGTATCACCTTTTATGAGGGAAGAGTACTTCAATCGTTATGGTGTAAAAGGAAAAGTTCTCTACCCCTCTCTAGGATCAAATACATTGGTATTTACCAAACCGCCTGACAATATAAAAGAACATAAGAAAAGAATAATATTTGCTTTTGCCGGCTCTGTTCATGGACCCTATGCACAGGCTTTGAGAAAATTGGCTGACCTATTGGAACCACATAATGGGCAAGTTTTTATCTATGGACCTTTAACAGAGGCTCAGGCCAAGTCTGCAAATCTGAACTGTCCAAACATTCAGGTGAAGGGACTACTTCCATCAACAAACGACCTTATAATAAATTTGCGTGACAAGGTTGATGTACTATTTGTCCCAATGTCCTTTGAGGGTAAAGACCGTCCAAACATGGAAATTAGTTTCCCAAGTAAACTGGCTGTCTATACGGCAACCGGTCTGCCTTTATTAATTTATGGCCCCCCCTATTGTTCGGCTGTGCGGTGGGCGAGAGAGAATCCAGGAGTAGCGGAAGTAGTTGAGACCGAGGATAATAACACTTTTGCCTCAGCAATTCATCGTATTACTCAAGATGAGGAGTATCGTATGCAACTGGCTCAATCTTCGATTAACGCTTGCCTCCGCTATTTTTCTCACGAATCTGCCTGGGAAGTCTTGACAAGCTGTCTGATGAGAGCACAATAATTTTGACTTACCATTTCTACAAAAACTATTCTTATTCTTAGTACTAACAATATATTTAAAGGCGATGCCAAGGTAAGACAAAGATGATAAATAAAAGAAAGTATATATTATTTTCAATCATTACAATTTTTATTGTCTTTTTTTCTACATTATTTATCTCGGAGGTTATTTTGAGATTATTTTCACCAGAGTGGCTGGAACTAAGAATGAAGGAACTGACAGCAGGAAAGGCTTATGAATTTGGTAGTGACCAAAACTGGCCCGTCGTTAAGGTTAATGGGAAGGTTAAGAACTTCAAACCAAATTCAAGTTTTGCAGTTCGTCACTATGAATATGACAATAAAGCCAACATAGACGAGCTTGGAGGGAGACGCACAAAATACAGTGAAGGCGGTAAAGTGGTTCCATTTTTAGGCGACTCATTTACATTTGGAGTGGGCGTAGAAGACCAGGAAACTTATGTAAGCTTGCTTTCACAAAAATCCGGAATTCGTTTCCTGAACCTCGGTGTACCTGGAAGCGCATTGCATTTTCAAAATGATATAGTTGAAATGCGGCATAACGAAATTGGAAGACCCAATCTATATATCTTTAATGTCTTTATAGGGAATGATTTCGATAACATTAAGTATCATTACGCGACAAAACAAAATACAAGCGAAAAGAAGAAAAAGAAAAACACAATATCGTTGCTTGTATCAATAAATAATTTCGTTTATCACAATAATTTTCTAAAGAGATCCTATACTATTCAATTTTTTAGGCAACAAATTGTTCAAATAATAAATCATAATAATCAACAATTTATTAACCCAATCTTTAATATAATAAGAACGGATACTCTGCATTTAGACAATACAAATAAATTGTTCAATAAAGAACTGGAGCGATTAATGAGAATGGCAACCAATTTGAACTTTAGAATTATATTTATTGCATTGCCCGATAAGTATCAAGTCAATGAAAACTTATTGAGAGCCAAAGCAAAATACTACTCAATAGAAGAAAGCTTGCTCGACAAACTTGCTCCAAATCAAACATTGGAGAGAAATTTTAGAAACTATGGAATTCCCTTTTTTGATGTATCAAATTGTCTTATGAAAAATAAACAGTTTTATATGCTTTACTACACCCAAGACAATCATTTTACAAAATATGGCCATGAAGCAGTTGCCGAATGTTTAGAAAAACAAGGATTTTACTCTATTGTTAAAAGTCTCTCTCAAAGCTGAGCATATTCATATTTGAGTTTGACTCTAACCCGACACTACCTTTAAGCTTGCTAACAGCAGTGTTGAATCGAAGGGGATAACTTTATTCTGCAAACAACTATAAATCACCTGTATCTTTTGAGAAAGAATGGGTAGAGTATAAAAAAGTCTGAAGATAATTTTCAAAAGCTTCATTTAAAATCAAGATAAAGTAATTAATCTCTTGAATAATAAACTAAATAAATTATCCCCCCCCCTCGCGCGCGCCTGGCCATTTGTCAGTCAATCTGCGCTTGACCCGGAATCCCATTTTAATATAGAAATGGTGGTTTACCTTTGGGGATGACATGAGACAACAAGCTTGATGAAATTTGCTCCTAATGTTATTAAATGACTCAATAAATCAATAAATTGTATAACCATGAATGTATCTGAAATATTATCCTTTTCTCGATATGAATGGGCA
>JAOUBX010000112.1 GCA_029860075.1 Deltaproteobacteria bacterium
ACTTAGTATTTACAAAAGACTCAATCGCAGCAAGTGGAGATATGGCCTTTGCGTCAAAATCGATATCCTCGGGCAGTGCCACGGGAAGCTGGTCTTCCGGCACGGGGACCGCGCCGCAGCTGTCGCAGTTTATCATTGGGATGGGCGTTCCCCAGTAGCGCTGTCTCGATATGCCCCAGTCTCTTAACCTGAAGTTTACCGTTCCCTTTCCCGCACCGCTCGATTCGAGCTCTTTCGTAATGCCCCCTTTCGCCTCTTCACTGGCCATGCCGTCAAATTTAGCGGAATTAACCATTACACCCGGTTCGGTAAATGCATTTTCCATGGATTCAGCATGAAGCGTCTCATCTTCCGGATTAATAACCACCTTGACGGGAATATCATATTTCTTTGCAAATTCAAAATCCCTCTGGTCATGGCCCGGAACAGCCATGACTGCACCCGTACCGTAATCCATGAGAACAAAGTTGGCCGTATAAACAGGCACCTTCTCGCCGTTTACAGGATTGACGGCATAGCCGCCCGTAAAAACGCCTTCCTTCTCTTTCGACTCGTCTGTCCGGTCAATCTTGTCCATGCCCTTCATTTTTTCGACAAAACGGGAGACCGCTTCTTCCTCGTCCGTAGAGGCGGCAAGTTTTGCCACCATGGGATGTTCAGGAGCAAGCGACATGAAGGTAACGCCGAAAAGGGTATCAGGCCGGGTTGTAAAGACTTTGATAATCTCACTGGAACCATCGACTTTAAAGTCAATTTCAGCGCCCCGACTCTTGCCGATCCAGTTTTTCTGCATGGTAAGGACCCTTTCAGGCCAACCGGGCAGCTTGTCCGTATAGTCGAGCAATTCATCAGCATATTCGGTAATCTTAAAAAACCACTGTTCAATCGCCCTGTCTCTTACCGTACTGTCGCAGCGCCAGCACTCCCCTTCGGCTGAAACCTGCTCGTTGGCAAGGACCGTCTGACAATTGTCGCACCAGTTAACGGTAGAGTTTTTCTTATAAACCAGCCCTTTTTCAAACATTTTGGTAAATACAAGCTGCTCCCAGCGATAATAGGCGGGATGGCAGGTGGCAATCTCACGTGACCAGTCATAGGAAAAACCCATCTTTTTAAGCTGGACTCTCATATAGTCCATGTTTTCATAGGTCCATTTTGCGGGGTGGGATTTGTTTTGAATGGCGGCATTTTCAGCAGGCAAGCCAAAAGCGTCCCAGCCCATGGGATGAAGAACGTTATAGCCCTGCATTGCCTTAAAGCGGGCCACCACATCTCCAATAGAGTAGTTTCTCACATGGCCCATGTGAATTTTCCCGGAAGGGTAAGGAAACATTTCCAGTATGTAGTATTTCTCTTTTGAAGGGTCTTCCTTTACCTCAAAGGAACCTTCCCTTGCCCAGGTTTCCTGCCACTTCTTTTCTATCTTTCCGGCGTCGTAACGCTCTTCCATCTATGTGCCTCCGGCATTGGTAAAAATTATGCTAATACTACTGGGAAAGCCCCTTTTTGTCAAACGGTATGAGGGGTAAAATCAAAGTCGGGAAGGTTATTTTGAAAAACGGGGAAAAGGGAAATAATGATTTGATAGTTTTACAAATTTTAAAAAGATTAATTTTCCCGTCTGGTAATGTTGCGCTCTGAAAATCATAAATCACCCCTGTCTATCTGCATCAGAAAGAAGACTTACAGGAAACTGAATTCGTAAATCTCTACAGTGGTTGAACTGAAAATATTAAGAAGGACTTCACTCTCCATCGATTCACTGAGCACGTCATCACCATTTTTAAAAAGCGTATCCCGCGAAACAAGCTTACCATGTTTCAGCTTATCCGTCGTAACCTGCTTTGCATGGAGGAGGGCCTTAAAATAGGCAAGGGCTTTTCCGGCAACATCATCTTGCAGATTTGTGCTGTCAAAATGTTCATGACCTCCATGAATAACGCCGACGACAATATCCTTCCCTCCCCTGATACACATATAGACCCCCCTGGCCCTTTCATCATTGGGGTAAATTTCAATCCTCACGCCTGTATCCTCAAAGATTCGTGATTTATTCCGATCAACCTTGAGCGCGTTGAGGCTTTCTGAAATGTCATGAGCGCTTTCAAGAATGTTTTCGATCGCTTCCGATTGTGGGGCAAGGTCTCTTTTAATTTCAGGGTTCATGCTTATACCTTAAATTTTGCGTAGAACAATGTCAAGAAAGGATATGAGATTTTTATGAATGAAACGCTCTATCTCCTCAGGACTATTTTAAAAGAAAAAAAGTCAGGATAAAAGAAATAATGTTTTGAACGGTAAAAAAAGAATTGAAAAGCGAATACTCATTATGGTAAATACCTCTGGCCCGGTTAATTAAACCGTGTAAAGCGGGCTTCCCGCTTTATTAATTTCTTTTATTTGGAGGATAGGATAGTGAGAATTTTTTTAGTCGCAGTTTTATCAGTAGTCATGTTAACAGGGGTAGCTTATGGAGGCGGGAAAAAAACGGGAAAGGATAATCACTGTGTCGGTGCAGGACCCCAGTCTCCAAGGGACATCAGTGTTGCCAAGGGTACAAACAAGGTCCTTTTTAATACAGCACCCGACTATAAGGATATGAACCTTTGCAATGTGCATTTTCATAGAAATGCCGAGCACAAGGCGCCCAGCTACTCTGAATATGTCAAGGATGGCAATCATTCCGGTTGGGCATGCAAGCAGCCTTCCGCTGAAAGACTGGCCAGGGGAAGCCATGTTGAATACAAGCATTGTGAAGGAATTGCTCCCGGTGATACTATCGAGGTTCACTGGGTATACACGACCTGTGATATCAACAGCAAGGGCGTAAAGCCTCTCGGCGGCGGCCTCAGCGCCTGTATGACGGAAATATGCGCCAATCCCCGGTTAAGAGTTGAAGCACAGGTATTCATACTGGACAAAAATGGTTCCGTCAAATTTAACGATAAGGAACCTGTTACTCCCGGCGGCGATATCGTAAGGTATACCGGTTCTACAACAGGAACCAGCTACAGCAATGATCACTGCTCACCTTTCCAGGTAAACTGGAATGTAAGAGAATCCTGTGAAACACTGGATATCGATAACTTTGCCGACTGGTGCAGCCAGAACAAGTACAACGACCACCATGCTCATGGCGTAAGAGAGCTTGTCACATCACCTGCTCTGCTTAGTCCCATCAAGTAATTAACTTAACGCTGAAACGAAAAGGCCATGGAAAACAGGTTTATCCTGTTCTTCATGGCCTTTTTTTATCCTGCTTTGAGGTAACGCAAAGGATGGGGGATTAAATTACCACACCTGATCACACCAGTCTCTCTCTTCAACATTGCAATACTTCCCTTTTAGTGAACCGACGATATAGACAATCCACATAACGGCAAAGAGAAACCAGCATAGCGCGTAAAAAAATACTCCCGCCCCCAGAAGCATTTCATACTTTAAATAATATCCGGCAAGCATAAGCGGTATACCTGGCAGAAATCCCTTAATACAACTTACAAGCATGATCACCAGGGATTTCGGTTTGTCTTTGGGAATGAACCTTCTTTTGTTTGAGTTAGCCATAATGCCTCCTGCAGCACATAAATCATAAGAATAAAGACGACATAACACCTTAATAAAAAAGGGCAACCCTTACCTCACCGGGATTTCAGTTTTTTCAAGGCCTCTTCTTTTCCTTTTTCACTCCCCCCGAGTATTTGTTCTGCTTTTTTATATCTTACTCATCTCTCTTTGTAAATTTTTTTTGCGCTATCTTTCAGTTCATTGTTTTTGGGAGAGTGGAATGGCCCTTCCATGTTGTTGGTGATAGAATTAAATCGGTTTTTCTTCTTTATGTTAAGCTGCTTTTTTAGACGTCCCGCCGGGACGTCTCTACAGGGTGGATATTTGTTAACTTGCATAGGCCCGAACACCTATTACCATGATCCGGTTTGTGCTATCACGATTGATATGGATATAGAGGGTTTCCCGCTCATGCTTTTTATCGAAAATGGAGGCGATGCCGAAGGCGGCAGCCGTGTGGAAGGAACCGCAATATTGGAGATAGTTTTCAATCCGGCAGCCGGGAAGAAGGGCAGCTATCCTCTTTATCTCTTCGTCCTTCATCCTGAAACCGGGCAGCACTACCACCTCTTGGGCCTCTCCGGTCCATGGAGTGACCGAGCGGGCAACCCATTCCTGCCACTCCCCTTGTGATGGGGGAAAGGCAATGACATCCAAAACTTCACCCTTTGCACCCTTTTTCGCCTTTTCAAGATAGAGCCAGCCACTCCCTTCACCCATGAGATCTTTCTTTTCCAGCCTGATCCGTTTTTCATGACTGCTCCGGGGATGGCAAAGTTCGTCTACACCGCCGGCAAGGGCGGCGTTAGAGGCGTCTTTTTTAAGGTCATTGATGGCCAGCTTAAGGGCCCATTCAAAGGAAAATTCCTCCTGGGAAATGGTGATGTTTGATGATTCTATTTCCAGTATTTTGGCAATAAAGAAGGCGGCCGTATTATTGACGGAATTAACGAATCCATAGGGTGAAACAAATTCCTTCGCTTCTTCCATAATATCCTTAAAAAGAGCGATCGTTCCCTGTGACTCCCCAAGGCCCGTACCGAGATAAAGGGCCGTCTCTTTCCGCCACTTTTTACCCATCCTGTGAAGCGCTTCGGCAGAAGCAACAATGGGGAGTTCCGAAAAATGGGCAATGCGCCGCAGTTCGGGCCCCTTAAAAGGGCTCATTTTCTCGCCCAGATCACTCCCCCGGGCATCGCCCGTCAGCGCTTTTCGCTCTTCGGAAAGAAGGTCCCCATGGGGACCAAGCGCTGCGGCTGAGTGAACATAGGCCCTGATTCGATCATTCATAGCGCAGCACCATTGACGTATTATTTCCGCCGAAACCGAGGAAATTAAGGAGATAGTAACCGGCCCCGGCCTGTATTTCCTGCTCCAGGGGAGAAATGCCCATTAATTCGTCAGCAGAGCAAAAACCTGCCGCTGCGGGGATGAAACCCCTTTTAAGACAGGCCAGAAGGGCCACCAGTTCTATAGCGCCTGCGGCGCCGAGGGTATGGCCAAAGTAGCCTTTCAGTGACGTAAAGGGAGGGATATTTTTTCCAAAGATCTTCTTCATGGCAAGCGCCTCGGCGGCATCGTTATCTTTGCTCCCGATGCCGTGCGTTTTGATTGCCCTCACCTGCTCCGGCCCTATCCCTGCCGAGTCAAGGGCCTCATTCATAACGGCCCTGATGGAAGAACCGTCCTTACTGATACTTATAACGTTTTCCCTGTCACAGAGATTTGCCCCCCCGGCAAGAACAATGCCTTTGTCATCGTTGCCCGTCGCTTCAAGCAGGAGAGCAGCCACACCTTCTCCAAGGTGTATACCCTCGCGCTCCCTGTCAAAAGGCCTGCAGCCATGAGACGTTAGCAGCATGAGTGAAAAAAAGCCGTTCATGGTAAGTGAGTTAAGGACTTCGGCGCCGATAACGATGACCCGTTCAAGATCACCCTCTTCAATAAGACTTAACGCAGAAAGGAGGGCATTGGCGCTCGAAGTGCAAGCCGTGGTAAAGGTAATGACAGGGCCCTTGATGCCCCTCATTCGGGCAAGGGACAGCGACATGCTCCCAGCCCCCTCAATAGAGATGGGAACGGGATGCCCCTCTCCTCTTTCCTTTTCCCTGATAAAGGCCCTTTCCGCCTCCACAATACAGCCCGAGGTTCCCACCAGCAGGCCTGTACGGGCAAGCTCGCCTTCACTCAGTCCCCGGTCGGCAACAAGACGGTCAAGAACCCTGGAAATGAGGCCTTCAAAACTGTCACCCACCCTGTGGAAACAGGACTCATCGAAGGCGCTTACCCGGACCTTTTCCTTCAGGTGTCCGGGCAAAGCACGGGGATAAAAGGCAGGGAGCGAACGGGAACGTATATTGAGAACAAGTTCATCCTCATCATTTCCCATGGGCGTTACGGCAGCAAGACTGCTTATTTTTACCTTATTCCTGTCTCCCATTTGTTCTACGGTTCAATAACGTCGGCCAGGGCATTAATGGATTTCATAATACGGAAGGCATCCTTACTGTCCATAATGCGGATACCGTATTTGGATAAAAGGGCGCCGCTCAGTTCCAATACATCGAGGGAATCGAGCTCAAGGGCCGAGCCCTCACCAATGATAGGCACATCATCCCTTAAATCACCGGGTTCCACCTTCTTGCGGCACGTTTCGATGATGAGTGTTTTTAATTCCAGTTTCAGTTCCTTGTTTTCAGAACCCGGCATGATAGGTATGTTCTCCTTAAATGATGATTATATAACTATTTACTTCATTTTTTATTTCCCCCCTTTACTAAAGGGGGAAGCTTGAGAAGTGGGTTTTTGTTAAAAGTATTACTTAAGCAACGACCGATATCTCCAAAGCGCCACAGAAAACGTCACAAAAGCAAAGCCAAGCAGCAGGGACGTTTCAGGCAAAACGTCTTTAGCCCCCCCGCCGCGAACAAAGATATCAAGCCATCCCTCCAGCCCCCAGGAAAGCGGGGAAAGTTCAGCCACCTTCTGCATAAGATCAGGCATAAGGAATTTGGGCACCATAATGCCGCCGATGGCGCTCAGGATTATAACAGAAGTCCCCCCAAAAGTGGTCGCCTGTTCCGATGTTCGGCTGAAGACAGACACGAGAAGCCCGAAACCGATGGCGGCAATACTTGCGCTGAAACTTATCATCAATATCCCTCCCCGGGAAGATCCCACATGGAGACGATCCCCCCCCAGAAGGGGCACGAGATAAATGCCTGCAAGGAACATAAGCAGCACCTGTACCTGATTGACAAAAAAATAGGGAACAATTTTCCCTGCAAGGTGGATCCAGGCAGGCGCAGGCATGATCTTCAGCCTGAGAAGGCTTCCCTGCTCTTTCTCCTTGATAAAGGCCCCTGACAGCGGAATGACGAGAAAAAACATGGCAAAGAGTGAATAGGCGGGAACACTCTGCTGGACCGAAGAGGGACGCATGCTTTTCCCCTCGTCAATGGAGATATTCCCGGCTTCCACTTCCCTGAAAAGCCGCTTCAAGCCCGATTCGTTTCTCCTGATCCCGTCACCGATATCCATCTCTTCTACAAAACGATTAAAACGTTCCATAAAAAATCCGCTCTCAATACCCTGCAACACCCGGTTAATTGAAGTCGAAACAAGGGCCACATGATCACCCCGCAACGCCGGGTCGGACAAAAGCGAGAGGGATACTTCCGCCGTTTCACTCCCTATGAAGAGTTCGAACTGCTCATCCACCCGTTTCAAAGCCCTTTCACTTGCTTTCTCCGGAATTTTGACGGCAAAAGAGTATCTTCCGGCGGCAAGGTCTTTCTTCAGCCTTTCACCGGTCATACCTTCCGGCCCCTTGATTCTGCTCACTTTGAGATTTTTTATTTCTCCAAGACGCTTTTCCAGCTCATCACCGACCCTGCCGCCATCGAGGTCATGAATGACAACAGGGAAAGTAACGCCCCCCTCTTCCCTGAAGGCATCGCGCATGGCCAGGGACATGATAAGCACAAAGGCCAGGGGCATAATAAAAAGGATGAGAAGGGCCTCCTTGTCCCTGGTAATGATTTTTGTCTCTTTAATAATGGCCTCTATGAGCCTTTGGAAATTTATCATCATCTCTATTCCCTCAGCCTTGATCCCGTCAGGGCAATAAATAGCTGCTCCAGGTTGGTCGCCCCATGGCACATGGAAAGAATATTGATTCCCTCCGATTCAAGAAGGCTTACCATTTCAATAACCGACCGCTGCGGAGAACTGCTCCGCATGGTAATCGACTTACCCTCCACATAGACCTCCGACACCCCCCCAAGGGCCTCCACTTTCGCCTTCAGGTCAACAGGCAAGGCTTCCGCCGTACGGACTTCCAGCACCTTCTGGCCCTGCCCTGCCAGGAGTTCTTCTATCTTTCCCCCGGCAATGATAGAACCCTGATCGATGATTGCAATTTCATGACAAAGGCGCTCCACCTCTTCCATATAATGACTGGTATAGACAATGGTCATTCCCTGACGGTTAAGTTTTTTCAGCTTGTCGTAAATAAAGATGCGTGACTGGGGATCGATACCGACGGTCGGTTCATCGAGGAAGAGAATATGAGGGTTATGAATGAGTCCCACCACGATAGTTAAACGTCTTTTAAGGCCCCCCGAAAGTTTCTCTACCGCCATATGGGCATAATCACTGAGCTTTGCAATATCCAGGCATGATTCAACCCTCTCCTTCAACTCCGAACCTGACAGCCCCTGCATGCTGCCGAAAAAATTGAGGTTTTCTCTCGCCGTCAGTGTGGGGTAAAGGGCCGCTTCCTGGGGAACAAATCCGATACATTCCCTGATATGGCGGGCTTCTTTTTCCGGGTTGCAGCCTGCAATCCTAAGATCGCCCAAAGTAGGTTTCATGAGAGTCGTAAGCATGGAGAGAAGCGTCGTTTTCCCTGCCCCATTTGGCCCCAGAAGGCCGAAAAAACAGCCCTTTGCCACGGTGAAATCAATGCCGTCCACAGCGTTGACACTGGCGCCGCTATACCTTTTAACAAGGCCTTTGGCTTCAATTACAGCGCTCTTATCATTGTTTTGCGCGTCAGTCATTTGGGAAGTCAAGGGAAGAGAGAATCCATATCATCTTAATAAATAAAGTTTATTCCGGAATTGCTTCAGGAACTGGAAGTCTAGCAAATAGAATAAGTGATGTCATCCAGAAAATTCTTTTATAGAACAGAGATGTTGATTTATCAGTTGAATTGATCTTGTTACAAAAACCGTAGAGACGACTCGGTGAGTCGTCTCCTTAATAAACGTTCCACCGGGTTGTATCCCTGAGACGTTCCACCGGAACGTCTCTACAATCAATAATCATGTGAAATCCGTAAAAATCAGGTTCTAATCACTCTTTTAGCTTCAGAGATCGGCATAAATAGTAAAATAACCCTGCGTCTCCCCGTCATGTCCCATGCCCTGTGCTACTCCCAGAGCGGGTGTTATTTTCAGGAGATAGCCAAGGACCATATCAAATCTCACTTCAAGACCGATACCGGTCCTGATATTTCCCCACTTGTAGCTGTCTGAATCATCCCATACGGTCCCTGCATCGGCAAATCCCGCCATATGGAGTCTGTCAAAGAAAAAGGGCTTTGTATTCCATCCCCGCAGGATATACCAGAGGGGTATCCTGTATTCCAGACTGGCTGTGGCTATATTTTTGCCTGAGAGAAAGCGTGCAGGGTAACCCCGTAATGGAAATTCGGAAAAGTTGGGATCGCCACCGAGGTGGAACTTCATCTGGTAGATATCATCACCGCTTGACGCTCCCCCTTTCAGCGACAGGGAGATAACATCATTCACCTTTCGTGAAGTAAAGGGAAAAGGCCTATAGGCAGAGAGGTCGTAAATCCAGGCCTTCAGTTCAAAATCAGCCCCTGTGCCGGGCGAATACCGCTTATAAATCAGGGATGCGTCAATTCCCTCTTCCCTGCTGATTGAATAAGGATATTTGAGGGCGCTGCCGTAACGTATTCCGGCGAAGGCATTGTTGCTTTTGCCTTCGAATACAGGCTGGCCTTCAAATGTGCCGGTCACGAGATCACTAAGGGCCTCCTTTTTTTGCCATTCAAAACCGGTAATGAAAGAAATGCCTCTTTCGAGACGATTAAGGGGCGTCGATATCTGTATTGATGCGCCTTTTTCCTTTTCATAAAAGTTATCCAGCTGCCATTCATTGGAATAAACGAGAGGGCGTGAATAGGACTGTAATAAAAAAGTGGGGTAGAAATAGTCGTTCCGGTACATGGCATGGTGATAGTTCTCTCCGCTTCCCAGGCCATACCCGCCTTGCAGATAGTAAGCATTATAACCGAGAACATCCGTCCCTGCCGTCAAGGCGCCTGCCACGGCGCCGTCATGGTCGCCATAAAAAGCGGGAAGCCAGAATCGGGGAAGGATGCTCTTTCCGATGGAATAGGGCCTGGCAGCCCGCACAATAGTTTCAATATCCTTTCCACCATGGCCTCCTTCATTACCCGCATTAGGGGCCGATAGTTGCAAAGGTTTGCCCTCTATACTTCCTTCGCTGCCGCTTTCCTTCCAGTAGGGTTTTATAAGGGGCGATGCTTTGTCCCGCTTTTCACGCATTTCCATGGAGGCGATCTGCATCCCCTTTGAACGGTAACTTGAATAATAGACCCTTTCTCCATGAGGTGAAAGGTCGGGATGAAAGGCCCCGCCAAGGAGATTGGTGAGTTGTGTCTTCCTTCCGTCGACCATTGAATAAGAAAAAAGGTTATAGACACCTCTTTCATCAGAGGAGTAGATAATCTGTTTTCCATCAGGCGACCATGAGAGAGAGGACAGGTCATAATTTACTTCAAACACTTTTGCCGGTTCACTGCTTGTCCTGTCATAAATACAGAGACTGCTTTTCCCTTCATTCCCTTTTAATAAAAAGGCAATCTTTCCGCCGTCAGGCGACCATCTGGGAGAATCGAGGCGCAAAAGAGAATAGGCAGTCACTTTCTGAAGCGCTCCTTTTTTTATCAAGCCTTTTTTCTTGTCCTCCGGCAGGGGAGCAATAACAAGGTTCTGGCTGCCCCGGTAATTAACGACTGCCGCAAGCTCACGCCCATCGGGTGAAATATCGATATCTTTAAGCCTCAGTCCCCTGGAGCGGCGTCTTAACTTTTCATTTTCAAGATCATAGGAATAGATATCCTGGTAAATATTAAAACCGCCATAAATCTCGGCCTGTGTAAAATAGATCTTCTTTCCATCAGGCGACCAGGCAAGAGAATGATCGGAGGGAAGGCGGCGCACGACTTCCCTCACATTGCCTCCGTCACTGTCCATAACCATGAGGACCGTGTGCAGGTGGGGGTCGGAGAGGGTAAAGGCCACCTTTTTTCCATCCCTTGATATGCGCGGGTTGGAGACTTTCTCTCCGTCGATTGCATAGCGTCTTTCTTTCGTCAGCCCCGCTTCTTTAAGCCTTTTGATCTGGCCCCATTGATGATCCATTAATTCTTCCGTCATCTCCCTGTAGAGATTGACATAATGCTTGCCGTCAAAAAACCTTTTGGGAACGCCGTTTAGAAAATAAGGCGCTCTTCCCGCATGGGTCATACTCAGCTTTCCAAGAACCTCTTTACCGTACTTGTCGGCAATATATTTCTGAAGCCTCAAGCCAAAAATATAGGGCAGGCTCCCCGACGGCCAGTCAGGCCGGTTGCCGTTGATTTCATCCACCCTGGGAAGATTATCTTCAGCTGCAGCCATTCTTAAAATCATCTCGTAATAACTGCTTCTCCCCCTGCCTGCTGTGGTAAATTCCGTTTCCGCCCATGTGGACACGCCTTCGAGCCACCAGCGGGGAAGAAGTTCATTGGGCGGTGTCGTATAGATAAAAAGAATAAGTGAAATAATATCTCCAACGGGAATCGTCTTGCCGAATATGGATCTCGTAACCTTGGAAAAGCCCCTTGCCGAATCGAGGGTAATGACATGGGTATATTCATGAACAAAAAGCATGGTAAGCCAGTCATCGTACTCTCCGATGGTGGCATCAATGGGAGGTGGCGTGACAAAAAGATAGACCATATTGTAGGGAATGGCATTGGCAAAACCGTTGGCAAAATCCATACTGTCGATAAGCACGACATGGGTCTTTTCCCGGGGTTCCCATTGAAAGAGCTTGACTATCTTTTCATGGGTATCTTCAGCAATTGACCTTATCTTTTCCGCCGCCTCATCGAGTCCCTGGTGGTAATGAATGTAGAAATGCTCTGTTTCAAGGGTAGAAAAATCGAAGTCGGGATCAATGACCGCCGCCCGGGCAGGCAGAGACTGAAGCAGAATCAGTGCAATAAAAAATATTTTTTTCATTTGAAGTCACTAGTGTCCCAACGTTTAATTGAATAAAATCAGCTGGTTATCAGGTTCAGCAATATCTGTTTTGTAGTCTGATTTCATAAGTACCTGTAATATCGACGTTCTTTCGAAACTTG
>JAOUBX010000113.1 GCA_029860075.1 Deltaproteobacteria bacterium
AAAGACTCTTAAAGAGGTGGTCAATTTCTATAATACCCGCGATATTCCAGGTATGTGGCCACCCCCTGAAGTACCTGAGAATATGGACAGCCAGTTTGTCGGTAATCTTGGTCTTACCGATGCGGAAGAAGACGCCATTGTCGCCTTTATGCTGACCCTCACCGACGGTTATTTCACACCCTAGCAGGGTGAAGTAATATCTATTGTTCTATATTTTTGTGGGTGGTCCGGTGAATGGACCACCCACAAATCCTTATCTGTCACACCCGTGGAGGCGAAAACTCTCCTAAATCAAGTACGCTGGTCATGCTGAGCCCGTCGAAGCATTACTCCTCCGAATCCATAAAATTTTAATTTGACATGATTTACAGGATTAGCAGGATTTCTAAACCCGCAACCTGCAGCAGGTTTTTAATTCTCTTTAGTCACTTCAAACTTTAGGCATTTTAGACACTTCCTTACTCTCCCTGGCTTTCATATTAATCAAAACTATTTACAACAAACCATGATTGATATATATATAACGCAATTAAAAAAAAGGAGAGTTAAATGGGTGGAAAGAAATAACCGATTTAAGACTTGAAAGCCTGAACCAAAAATGGTTTCGGGCTTTTTTGTATGAAAGAACAATAATAGAGATTATGGCTAAGAAGGAATATGATTACGAGAAATGTGGTAGTCAAAAGTGGCTGTTTTTGGCAAAGGAGTCAATAAGGTGAATCTGAATGAAACTCAATAGTATGGGGTTTAAATCGGGAGCAAATGTAGAGAAGGTATCTTTCCAATTTTCTAGGAGGGGAAATTAAGAAGTGAAAAAATTAATTTTAACTATGGCATTAATTATGTGCTCACAGGCAGCAATAGCATTTTCATACACATTGGAAATCTCTGAAGATGAACTTCAGTCCAGAGTATCAGCCATGATGCCTATAGAGAAAAAGAAATTTTTCATAACTGTTGTTTTATCGAATCCTCATATTGATTTAGCTGTGGGAAACAATGAAATTGGAGTCTTTTCTCATATTGAAATAATAGCCCCCGGAGGGATAAAGGGTACAGGCAATGCAAAGATATCCGGCTCATTAAGTTATGATTCTGAAAAGGGGGAGTTTTATTTTGAAAATCCCAAAATAGTGATGTTGGAGTCAGAAAAGATTCCACCTAATTTATTACCAAAAGTTAAGGATGTGGTTCAAGTGGCCGTCAGTCAATTTCTATCAGTAAAGCCGGTTTATAAACTTAAGGATAAAAATATAAAGCAAAAGCTGGTTAAAGCAGTGTTGCAGTCCGTTAGAGTTGAAAGTAACCTTTTATTAGTTGAATTGAGTCTTTTTTAACAGATACGTGCGATATATCATGTGGCCATTTAATCGAGGGAAAGGCCAAACAGATGAAGCGAAAAAGGGCCTCTGCAAAGTACGTGAGTGAAGATCAAATAGAAAAGGTATTAAATGGTTTAGCATTAAGGCATATTCAATATATTCTGATTCTTGTGAAAGAAACTGAGCCTGAAAGTACACAGAAAGTAAATAAGGAAATTGTAGATAACATTTTTTTTAAAGCATAACGCTGATATCGAATCAATGACTGACTATCTCGTTACGGTATTCTATTGGGATCCAATTAACAAAAGGCCCAAAAAAGAACAACGATTAGATTTATCCGGGAGCTTTCAGAAAATTTTAAGGATAACCTTTCAATTATTCATGTGGAATGTGAGTGTCCTGTTGGGTCAATCGGCAATGAGAAACGGCGGAGCTATACAGCACTTATTCCGGAATATAAATAGAAAATCAATAAGTTGTCGTCTTTAAAATATGTAGAGGTCGATTTAATAGCTAATGATATGAATAATGAAATACCTACAGAGTGGACTGATGCCGATTTTGATTCTATGGGTTGGCATGACAACACAATTCACGGCATCAGTATAAGTAATCCATCAGAAGGCTATGACTTCGATTTAACCTTTGAAATTGATTACATTCTTGAGTGGATATCCACGGCAGAAGAACCCTATAAATTTTCTGTGTCACCAGCTACTTTGACTTTTAAGGATGTTGATAAACTTAAATATGACATTGAGCTTGGCTACAAGGAATCAATGATCATAGATGAAATAACGCGGCAAAAGAATCCAGGATTCAATAATTATAGATGGATAATTCATATACAGTCTGTGGGTGGTCGAGATAATAAAATTGAATTTGACGCGTCAGGTTTTAAGCAGGTATTGACTTCAGAACCTTTAATCACTAAAAGTCAGGACTTGGAATCATAAGTAGGGTAGTTTCTCCTAATATAACCAGATAAAGAGGGTAGAAAAAGCGAATGGCAGGCATGTTTATCGGTATTGTTTTTTTCTTATTTTTTAATATTCTTGCACAAAAACAAAGTGTAGTATCTCGTGAACTATTAGAATCAGATCAAAGGCTGATCTATTCAGACTTTGTATCTACTTACGGTTTCAGACTGAAAATACCAATATTAACGATTTTACTGATTGGCATTTCCATTATCTGGATTCTCCCTAAAAACTCAACCTTGGTTTTAGCCGGGGCTGTTTTTTTATCGGGATGTGCACTTATTATTCCACATCGTATAGTATGGAGGAAGACAAAGACAATGGCTTTGCCAGATACATTTTTCTTTCTGAAAAAACGACAGTTTATATTTGAGTATCTCTCCTTTTTTACTTTTGCTGCAGGTATTGTAATTACAGAGTTATTTTTTTAAATCTACAATAAATTTATTACTGTGGTACATAAGTACAGATGATGGAGTCCGAAGTAAAATAGTAATAAATCAGAAAGAGATTGAAGTGAAAGCATTAAAGGACCATCCCAATGATAAAAATATCTTTTTAAAGGGAAGGCGTGAAATGTTTAGATTCAAACGGTTAAAAATATTAGCTTTTATTTTTATCTGTCTTTTGCTATCAGAACCTAATCTCAAAGCAGAGATAGTCCAATTTTCATTACAGGAAATGGTTTCAGCGTCTCAGCTGGTTGTTGTTGGAGAAGTAGTTGACATAAAAAAAAGAAAGCATGTCAGCGAGCAACTGGGACAAGGATATTTAGCAAAGGTACGTATAAAAGAAATATTAAAAAAAGAAAAAACAGAATCTGTTGAACCAGAAATCGGTTTATCGTTTTACCCGGAATCAGGAATTAGTGAAGACCCGGAATTCATTATAAAAGAAAATGTAATTTTATTTTTAAGAAAGCACAAGAAAACTTATGGACTAGTTCAGGGTTTTGCCGGGAGAGTACAGATATGGGATGGCCTTGTTCGTGTTCAGGGCATATATGATGAGCCGGGCGGAGAAAGCGTGGACGTTTTTTTGCAAAAAATCAGGGATACCAAAAGCTGGCACGATGGCTACAGATGATGGAGTAAGGTGCTCACAAGCGAAATAGAAAAGTAGCTCGCATTGTCGGTGCGGTAATGATGAAACTACCAAATAGAACTGGGCACGAACTTTGGACTCGATTTTATTGAAAGAACCAGAGGTACTTTAAAAAAATAGAGAAATCACTCATAAAAATTTATGAAAACGGTTAGGATATTTTTTTATTCACTAGGGCAGGCTATTGGAATAGCTCTTTTTATGATGCTTATATGGACGGCAATGAAGTTATCGTTCTATCTAATCGTTAAAATTGCCCAATATAATAAAGTATTCGCATTAATTCTGGTAATTATGGCTACTATTTTTATGATTATAGGGTATTTCAAATATGTCGAAAATGTTGAGCGAGAAAAGAAGAATGAGTTAACTGGTAGAAAAGAAGAACTTTAGTCACTTCAAATTTAAGGTACTTTAGGCACTTATCTTCCCCCCCCCTGTAACCAACTTGTAATAATCCTGTAATAAAACTGTAACATTTCTTTGAGATAATGCAGACGCTATGAATTTAACTTTCTTCGTTGTCATTATTATTCTCACCCTAAGCGGCTTTCTCCTTGGCCGCAGCCGTTCACTCAAACTGGTTGAGGGTAGGGTAAGAAACCTTCACTCCATGCCCGGTTATTACGGTCTTTATGTGGCTCTCTGGTGTGGAATACCTGCACTTATGCTGGTCGGCGGCTGGCTGGCCTTTGAATCAACAATCATTATGAAAATGGTTGTTTCCGGTCTTTCTCCTGAGATGAAGACACTTTCACCTGACAGGCTTGCTCTTGTTATTAACGACATTCAAAACCTTGCTTCAGGGAATATCATAAGTAAAGATGCCACTGAAGAAGTCCTGAAAGCGGTAGAGCATTTAAAGAGTCTTAAATCGATCAGTTTTGCTGCCATGGCTGTTGTCGGTTTATCCCTTTCCCTTATGGGCCTTGTTCTTGGCCTGAAATATGTTTCCCCAAAATTGAGGGCCCGTAATAAGGTGGAGTCAACAGGAAAAGTCCTGATGATCCTCTGTTCCACAATTGCTGTTTTTACGACTGTGGGAATCGTTCTTTCCGTACTATTTGAAGCCATTCGTTTTTTCGAGTTGATTCCTGTGAGTGACTTCCTCTTCGGTCTTAAATGGAGTCCCCAAATGGCTATCCGACCAGGGCAGGTGGGGGCTTCCGGTTCATTTGGCGTTATCCCGCTATTGGCTGGTACCATGCTTATTTCACTGGTTGCCATGCTGGTGGCTGTGCCTATAGGACTTATGTCAGCCATTTACATGTCTGAATATGCTGCTCCAAAGTTTAGGGCTATAGTTAAACCCTTACTTGAGATTCTTGCCGGCATTCCTACTGTTGTATATGGTTTTTTTGCCGCATTGGTTGTTGCACCTTTTATTAAGGAAAAGGGCGCTCTCATCGGCCTCGATATTTCATCAGGCAGTGCACTTGCCGTGGGCGTCGTTATGGGTATTATGATCATTCCTTTCGTATCATCCCTTACCGATGACGTTCTCAACGCCGTACCTCAGAGCCTGAGAGATGGCTCTTATGGCCTTGGGGCTACCCAATCGGAAACGATAGTCAAAGTTCTACTTCAAGCTGCTTTACCGGGAATCGTTGCCAGTATTCTGCTTGCTGTATCCCGTGCCATCGGTGAAACGATGATCGTTGTTATGGCTGCGGGACTGACAGCCAACCTTACGGCAAATCCACTGGAATCGGTAACGACGGTAACCGTTCAGATAGTGACGCTTCTGGTAGGTGACCAGGAATTCAACAGCCCCAAGACACTGGCAGCCTTTGCTCTTGGCCTTGTGTTGTTTGTGCTTACGCTTTGCCTCAATATTATTGCACTTTATGTGGTTAGGAAATATAGGCAGCAGTATGACTGAGTTTTAAGTGCCTTAAGTGATCTAAAGTGACTAAAATGCCTAAAGTTATGGATAATAAGGAATTTTCGAAGGAGCTGGAAAAGCGAACCAGAAGGTTTGCGGTAAGTATAATAAGACTATCAGCGAGTCTTCCTGAAAATACTGAAAGTAGAGTTATTAGAAACCAGATTACTAAAAGCGGTACTTCAGTAGGCGCTAATTACAGGGAAGCGAATCGATCCAGGAGTAAAGCTGATTTTAAGAACAAAATTAAAATATGTGAAAGTGAAGCGAGTGAAACACAATATTGGTTGGAAGTCATGGTAGATGCAAACTTTTTGCCTTGGGAATCAATAAAAGCAGAATATGAAGAATGCAGTGAATTACTGGCCATATTTACATCAATTGGAAAAAAATAACTTTAGTCACTTTAGATCACTTAAGGCATTTTAGGCACTTTATAAACATGAATTCTGAATTTAGAAAAAAGAAAATTGCAGCAAGACTAAAGAAACGCTATGCCCGAGAAAAAATGTTTCGCCTCACCGGCATTGCAGCTGTTTCTTCAGCGCTTATTATGCTGGCTATACTCTTTAGTTCTATCATAGGCAATGGTTATACGGCTTTCCAGCAGACTTTTATCAAGCTGGAGATTAACTTTGATGCAGAAAAGATTGATCCCGAGGGTACGAGAGATGTGGAAGTGCTATCTCAGGCCAATTATGGCGGGCTGGTTAAGAAATCTCTGCGAGCCGCTTATCCCAATGTTAAAAAGAGGGGTGATAAAAAGAAGCTATACAAGATTATCAGTCCCGGTGCTGCTTTTGAACTGAGAGAGATGCTTCTTGATAATCCGGAGCTTATTGGCACGAAAAAGGAAGTCTGGCTCCCTGCAGATGACGATATTGATATGCTTATGAAGGGGCACATCAGTCGTAATGTCAAGGAGACGGAAAGACGGATTAATGACAAACAGATCGACTGGGTTGATGTGCTTATCGCTAAAGGGGCAATTCGGAAGCAATTTAATACCACCTTTTTTACAAGTGGTGATTCGAGAGAGCCCGAGCTGGCCGGTATCTGGGGGGCCGCTGTGGGCTCTATCTTTACCATGCTTGTCACCTTGATTCTCTCCTTTCCTATCGGTGTGATTACGGCTGTTTACCTTGAAGAATTTGCACCAAAAAACAGGTTTACCGATCTTATCGAGGTGAATATAAATAACCTTGCCGCCGTTCCCTCTATCGTTTTCGGTCTTCTGGGATTGGCTGTTTTTCTTAATTTCTTCGGTCTGCCACGCTCTGCACCGCTTGTAGGTGGGCTTGTACTTACACTTATGACGCTGCCTACAATTATCATTTCATCTCGTGTTTCCCTGCAATCGGTGCCACCATCCATCAGGGATGCAGCGCTGGGAGTAGGCGCTTCAAAGATGCAATCTATTATTCATCATGTGCTGCCGTTGGCTTTGCCCGGTATGCTGACAGGTACTATAATCGGGCTGTCACGAGCCCTGGGAGAGACGGCGCCG
This sequence comes from Deltaproteobacteria bacterium, assembly GCA_029860075.1. NCBI lineage: Bacteria > Pseudomonadati > Myxococcota > Myxococcia > Deltaproteobacteria bacterium. The sequence continues at coordinate 6,802 of JAOUBX010000113.1, forward strand.
CTCCTTATGATCGGCATGGTGGCCTTTATTGTCGATATCCCGGGGAGCTTCTTCGATCCGGCTACCGTACTTCCCGTTCAGATCTATCTCTGGGCCGACAGTCCAGAACGGGCATTTGTTGAAAGAACTTCCGCAGCGATTATGGTATTATTGACTTTTTTGATTCTTATGAATGGCCTGGCTGTCTGGCTTAGAAGCAAGTTTGAGAGGCGCTGGTAGGTAGGAGTGCAGTGCCTAAAGTACTTCAAGTGTCTAAAATGCCTAAAGTTAAAATTCTTTTTAAAAACTTTAGGCACTTCAAACTTTAGGCACTTAAGGCACTTTTTATTATAGGGAGAACTTAATGGCTCACGATGAAAAAATAGAAGCAACGGAAGGGCAGCCTTTCCTCGACGACAAAGAAGCAAGAATCAGATGTCGTAATATTAATATCTTTTATGGTGAAAAACTTGCCATAAAGGATGTAAGCGTAGATATTGGACATAATGAAGTAACGGCCTTCATCGGTCCTTCAGGGTGCGGTAAATCGACTTTTATTCGCGCCATCAACAGAATGAACGATACCATTTCTATTTGCCGTACGGAAGGCAGCATTACAATAGAGGGGGAAGAGATTTATGCACCCCATGTGGATACGGTAGAACTTCGTGCAAGGGTGGGCATGGTTTTTCAAAAGCCTAATCCTTTCCCCAAATCAATTTATAACAACGTTGCCTACGGTCCCCGTATTCACGGAATAGCCCGGAACAAGAGTGAACTTGATGAGATAGTCGAGAGCAGCCTTGAAAAAGCGGGGCTCTGGAATGAAGTAAAGGATAATCTTAGCCACCTGGGCACGGCTTTATCGGGAGGCCAGCAGCAGAGGCTTTGTATTGCCAGGGCCATTGCCGTACAGCCTGATATTATATTGATGGATGAGCCCTGTTCAGCCCTTGATCCTATTGCTACAGCGAGGATAGAGGAACTTATCGATGAGTTGGGGAGCCACTATTCTATCGTCATTGTTACTCACTCCATGCAGCAGGCAGCCAGGGTATCAAAGCGTACCGCCTTTTTCCATCTCGGTAAACTGATTGAGTGCGACTGGACAGACAAAATATTTACAACGCCGGGACATAGGTTAACGGAAGATTATATAACAGGAAGATTCGGTTAAGGAGCCATAAACAAAATGAAAAATATTCTCTTTGTCTGTGTTGAAAATTCATGCCGCTCGCAGATGGCAGAAGCCTTTGTAAAAATGCATGGAGAGGGAGTTGTCCATGTATACAGTTCCGGTTCCAGACCTTCGGGTGTGGTCAATCCCAAGGCAATTGCTTCAATGAAAGAAGTGGGATATGATCTTTCTGCCCATAAATCGATCTCACTGGATGGAATACCGAAAATTGAATATGAATATGCCATTACCATGGGTTGTGGTGATGAATGCCCAATGGTGAAGGCAAAAAACAGAGAAGACTGGGGGATTCCTGATCCCAAACATATGGAACGGGAAGAGTTTGCCGGGGTGAGAGACCTTATTGAAGATAAAGTTAAGGAGCTGTTGAGAAGAATCTAAAGGCTCTTATCATTTCGAACATGGTGAGAAATCTTGAAGCACTATCATAAGTATTGAAATAAAGATTTCTCCCTGCCGTCGAAATGACAGTTTATCGCTTAGAAGCTATTGAAAAGTTTGTGTCAAAAGTTTTGTCAGATGAGGCGACAGAGGAGGGGAAATGCCTAATAAACATATCGTCAAACAGTTTGAAGAAGAATTAAATGAAATCAAGGAGAAAGTCATTCGTCTTGGCGGCATAGTGGAGAAGCAGATTGCCGATGCCATAAAATCCCTTGTAGACCGGGAAAGCCCGCTGGCAGAAAAGGTCATTGAAAAGGACCATGTCGTCAATGGCCTTGAAGTCGATATTGATGAACTCTGTCTCAAGGTTCTCGCCACAAGACAGCCGGCCGCTTCCGACCTTCGTCTTATTACGACGGCCATCAAGATTATTATGGACCTGGAAAGGATAGGTGATGAGGCTGTTAATATATCGGAACGTGCTGTCGAGCTAAACAGGGAGCAGCCCCTAAAACCTTTTATCGATCTTCCGAGAATGGCCGAGGCGTCACAGAAAATGCTCAAAGACAGCCTCGATGCATTTGTTAATGGTGATACGAATCTGGCCGCCAAAGTACTTGCTGAAGATGACTTCGTCGATGATCTTTATAAACAGATAGTGAGGGAACTCCTCTCTTTTATGAGGGAAGACCCACAAACCATTACAAGAGCGATGAAGGTTATGTTTATTGCAAAATACCTCGAACGAATCGGGGACCATGCAACCAACATTGCTGAAGTGGTTATATTTATGGTTAAAGGGAAGGTGGTTCGCCACATGGCGCCTGAGTAAGTAGTTTTTTTGTCATTCCCGCGGGAATCCAAAAAGCACAGTAAATTAATATTTATTTTTAGTTTTATTGCAGAGTCTCTATCTGGAACCCCGCCTTCACTCCAAGGGCACTTTGTCGCTTCGCTCGGGCGTAAGGGGATGACAAGGAAAACTTAACTTAAGATTGAAATTTCATAGATTTTAATCATAAATAAATCAGTGCTAATCTGTGTCGAAAAAATATTGCAAATGCCCAAAATACTAATCATAGAAGACGAGCAGGATATTCAGGATCTCCTTGTTTATAATCTTGGCAAAGAGGGCTTTGAGACAATTTCTGCTATAGATGGAATTAAGGGTAAGGAACTTGCCATTTCTGCGAAGCCCGATCTGATTCTTCTCGATCTTATGCTTCCCGGTTTAGACGGCCTTGAACTTTGCAGGATAATCAGGAATAATGCAGATACGGCTTCAATTCCTGTTATTATGCTTACGGCAAAAGGTGAGGAATTTGATAAGGTGATCGGCCTGGAGATAGGGGCCGATGATTATGTTACCAAGCCTTTTAGTGTCAGGGAGATTGTTGCGCGAGTTAAGGCGCTGCTAAGACGAAGCAGGAAGGAAGAAAGCCGGGAACAGGAACAGTATGAATTTGGCTCATTACGTATCGACCTTTCCACATATGAGGTCAGGGTCTGTAATGAACTTATTAACCTGAGCCCTCTTGAATTCAGGCTTCTTCGTTTTTTCATCAGTCATCCTGAACGGGTATACAGCAGGGACCATCTTCTCGACCAGGTTTGGGGAGACGACGCTTTTGTAGAACCCAGAACGGTCGATGTTCATATCAGGCGTCTCAGGGAAAAAATTGAACCGGAAGGGCCCAGACTCATAAAGACCATCCGTGGAACAGGCTATAAGTTTACTACCAGGGATTCAAGTTGAATAAACTTCGTTATATAAATCTTTTCTTTTTTTATTTCATTGCAGTAATCCTGACCATCATTACTTTTAAGACTATCCATATTGCTGTTGACGATGCAGCGCTTCAAATCATTATTACTCTCATAGCCTCAATCCTCTTTGCTGCATTACTTTCCTACCTTTATTTTTCCGCTATTAAGAATCGACTTGAAAAAATCGCACTCTTTGGAGAGAGCATAAAAAGCGGAAATTTCGATAGATATATGGCGCCTGTATATGATGATGCCGTAGGTTCTGTTGAGAAGTCTTTGGGAGCCATGGCGGGGGAGATTAGAAAAACACTGAAAAAACTTGAAGATGACGTGGGACAGCGAGAATCCGTACTTAGCAGCATGGGAGAAGCTGTTGTCGTTATAGACCGGTCCGGTACGATTACTCTCTCCAATAAGAAAGGGAGAGATCTCTTTGGTGGCGTTCTTGCCGGAAAAAAAATCTCTCTTTTATCGAGAGATCCCATGTTGCTTAGCCTCATTGAAGAGGGAAAGAAAAAATGGACAACCGTTACCGGCGAAATATCGATTTCTGAACCAAAAAATATGATACTGCTTCTTACCATCTCCCCCTTGATAAGGAATATGAAAACACATGGATCGGTCATTATATTTCGCGATATTACCATGCTGAATAAGCTGGAAAATATGAGGAAAGACTTTGTCCTTAATGTATCACATGAACTTAAGACGCCTCTCACTTCTATCAGGGGGTTTGCCGAAACGCTTATTGATGGAGGAATTGATGACAAGGATAATGCCCGACCTTTTCTGGAGATTATCAAGAATAATTCCGAGCGTTTGTCGAGACTGGTGGAAGATCTGCTTACTATTTCCAATATCGAAATGGGGAAGATGAAGCTTAATAAAAGTAAGGTCAACGTAATGAATGCCATTGAGTCGGCAAAAACAATTCTGGAGCCTAAGGCCAAGGCTAAAAAACTGCATATTAAAGTTAGTTCAGATGAATCTTTTACCGTATTGGCAGATAAAGACCGTTTGGAGCAGATACTGATCAACCTTATAGATAACGGTATAAAATTTACCGATACCGGTGGTCTAAAGATTACAGCCTCTGAAAAGGAAGGAATGATAGTATTTTCTGTTGCTGACACCGGTTCGGGAATTCCGCAAAAAGATGTATCAAGGCTGGGTGAACGTTTCTACCGGGTAGACAGCGCCAGATCACGTGATCTCGGCGGTACCGGGCTTGGCCTTGCCATTGTAAAGCATCTTGTCACCTCCATGGGTGGTACACATAAGATAGAAAGTAAGCAGGGTAAGGGGACGACGGTAACTTTTACTCTGCCTAAAGGGTAGAAAGTGATATTTCGGAATTGGATTGCGGATTTTGGATTGAAAAGACCTTTAAAATCTAGAAACATCGGAGATCTCTGAGCAGTTGGACATGAGCTTATAGTGCAACATATTGGTTTCACAGTGCTTTTAAAAAACCTTAGTTTTACCCATAGGTTAAGCGGGCATTTTTGGAAAGTGCTGTGGAATCAAAATTTCTCCCTGCCGTCGAAATGACATAAGTAAAGAATCCACGACCAGAGGACGTGGCCTTGCTTGAGCCCTAAAAGGGCTTGCTTTTCCTTCCCGTTAAAAGGCAGCCGAGTGTAGCCGTTGACTGAGGATGAAGGGCACAAACTGTCTGAGCGAAGCGAGTTTTTGTGCCCGCCGAAGGCAACGGTGGAAGGAGGGGAGTCCCGCCTTGGCGGGACCAAGTTTTAGGGCGGCCTTTCTTTTGTTACTTTTCTTTGTCCGCAAAAGAAAAGTAAAAAT
>JAOUBX010000114.1 GCA_029860075.1 Deltaproteobacteria bacterium
CCAACTATAGATCAAGTTATTGATCCAGATTTAGACACAGGTACTGCTGTTGATTTACCGGACAAAACGACAAAATATCTCATAGCAAACAATGATGTGCCAGACTATATAGAAAAACTTGGTATTTATGCAGAGTATTCATTATCTAAATTACTAGGATATGGCTTCAAGCCTCCTTTAAATATTGGAAAGTCCGACGTGAAAGTTATGAATACATCTGATATCGGTTTTACATCCTATTTCTCTGCTATATATATAAGTAATAAGCAGCCTGATATTTTAGATGTGATTATAGCTCATGAACTTTTTCATAGAATGCAATTAGCATATTCGCTTCGTTGGGAAAGTTGGGTGAAAGAAGGAACAGCAGCTTGGATTGAAGACTTAATTTTTGATAATAGCAATCGTTATGTAAAAACTTTTAATTTTTCAGATAGTGATTCTTTTAATGATCCCCAGATTGGGTATTTTAACGATCCAGATCAAAGCTTATTAAAGATGTCAGAAAATGCTGTTCTCTTTTGGAAATATATATCAGAGCAATATACTAATTATAGAGGTATAAATGACGAACCATATGTAGGTGTTGATGTTATTAAATCACTATGGGAAAATTTTAGCTTGGTCACAAGTGGAAGAGAAGCTGTTCAAAAGGTTCTTGATGTATATGCGCCAGGTGTCACTTTTGAGGATGCTTTCACTAATTGGATTATAGCAAATTATGTGAAACGTTATTACGAGGGGAATCCAATATCAGATACAGGCTATGCTGCCATTTATGATTATATAGAAGATGATGAAGCAAATTATGGAGTTATTAAAACTATTAATTTCAATGTTACGAATGCACAACGTGAAGACTTAACTGTTGCTTCATATTTTTATTCAAATCAAAGTGTGAATGAATGGGCTGCTGACTATTGGGAGTTTAATCTTGATAACACTATTGATAAGGTTGTTGTATCGATAGAAGGTTCAGGTTCAGGAAAGATTGGCGCAAAAATTGGATATAACCCTCTTTACGTTATCTTAAAGATGGATCAATATGGGAAACTGGCCGAAGTAGTAGAGGATAGAGGGAGTGATTATTTTAATGATTACAAGGTAACTTTTCCTAATAATAATTATAGTAGAATTGTTGTAATTGTTGCCGGCTTAGAGGATGGAGGCACCTATGACATAGCAGTTGGTGGAGCAGTTGGTTTAGTTGATTCTTTGCCTGTTGAACCAACCCCAGATCCAACAAGTCTGAGCCTCTCTGCTGACTTTAATCCCTCTGATAACATAGTCGCAAACTCACTTGTAACAGTTAGTGGTTCGGTCATTTATGATAATGGTGTAAGTGTTGATGTTGGAAGTATAACGATAAACACTGGTGAAAACATTTATACTGCTCCTGTATTGAATGGAAAATATAGCCGTGATATTAATGCACCGAGTTCTTCTCAGATGATTTCCGTAATGGTAAAGGATGATTTGTTTGGTTTTAGCAAAACAATAGATAAGGCTATCAATATTCTTGAGGGTCAAAGTAGTGATGGATATGTTATTGACCGTACAACAACATCTTTAAGTGTTGATTTATCGCTCCCTCACAATCCACTTTTTGAATCAAAGATATTTAGCATCTCCAGTGAAAAGGTTTATGTATGGCTTCAACTTTCAAACGTTTATAAGGCTATCGCCATAAGGTATAAATTTTTTGATCCTGATGGATTAGGAGTTAAAACGTATACCCATGGAATTACTGATCCTCAAAATAAGGGGCTTGAGTTTTACGATATTAAACACTCATGGGCGTCAATGGATATTAAAGATAATTTGGCTTCGGAAAAGCCAGGCCGCTGGATATGTAAAATTTCTATAGATTCTGGAAATGGGTTTGAATATAAAAAGACAGAAACATTTGTCATAGGGTATGAATTGACCGAACATCGAATGGGAAAAGGAGTTGAACAAAACAAGCCCTATTCTATCTTGAATGAAACTTATACTTTTTTTCAAACTGACACTTCAGCTTTTAGTTGGGGGAACGTTGATAATATGATTGATGCCATTGATGTTCGGTGGGATTTTTATGAACCAAATGGATCATTATTTGAGTCCGTCTCTCATGTAGCAAAAGACTTTTATAATGGGGATTCATATAGTTTTTGGGGAGATATCCCAATACAAGGACATCCTGCTTCTAATAAAACTGGAGACTGGCATGTAGATGTATTGATAAAAGGTTCAAATGGAAGCTATCAAAAAATATATATGGATCATTTTAAAATATTAGAACTTCCATCAAGCACTCCGGAGGTTTCAACATCAATAGCCATAAAGTCAGTAGAAGCACTACTTGAAACAAATAATGTGGTGATAAGTATTAACGCTTTAGATAATACTTATCTGAAAAGAATTGAACTCTATTGGGATGATGGAACCAGACATAGTCATGTTATAGATAATATTTATTTAAATAATAAAAAAGTATCAATTGATATTGGACAATTCTCATCCAACAAACAAGTACAATATTGGGTGAAAGTATTTGATACATCTGGTAATTTTATTGAAAGCCCACGTAAAGTAATTGGTCAGACGGTTCCTGCTGCACCCATTATTATAAGCGTAGAGTAATCTACTAGCTAATAAAGCACTTTATTTCTTAATTTGTGGGGATAATAACAAATTTTTTTAAATCTCTTGGCAGGAAAACAAATCACTGAAAGAAAAACTAAAACGGACTGGACCTATTTCCTTGAAGGCATAGCAGAGCATTATGATGGTGCGGAGAAAATAACATTAGTTATGGACAACCTGAACACTCATGCTCCAGGGTCACTATATGAGGCATTTAGACCAGTCAAAGCAAAAACATTATGGGACAGATTTGAAATAGTTTAAAAACCAGAATATCCTTTACAGCCTACCACTACAACTTTAGATTCCTTTAATCTTTCATTTTTTAGACTCATTCTCACCTGTTTCTCAACCTTCTCATTCGTTGCCACACAAACTACCTTCTCAAACTGCTTTGAGTCTATGCATTTCTTTATATTCTCTTCTGCATTGCTCTTCCCTGTCTCAATCTCAATAGCTGTCTTTTGCCCATCTTTTTCTGCGACTAAATCTACGGTTTTGCCGCCTTCCAATGGGTATTCGTAGTAGATTTTGTAGCCTTGTTCTTTGTAGTAGTTGGCGGCTTTCATACGCCAGTATTCATGCTCGACGCCGCCAATACGATGATGTGAAGTCTTAGGGAACCACCCCTCTGTAGATTTTCTACCATACACTGTTAATTCAAGCAACAACAATTTGCCAGTCTTTGTTGGGATTCTTACTGGTTTTAGTGTGTGGTTGTCTATTAGTCGGTTTTTGATGTTGTTTCCTTTGTCAACGCTCCAGTTGAGGCGCTTATACCTAGTGCTTACACCTGATAGGGGGTGTTGGTTTACGTCTTTGAGGAATTCGGTCTCCTCGTCGGTGTATTTATCTGATTTCCGAAGAGGTTTATTCTTGCTTGGTTCGATCTTTGGGGGAGTATTAGGGGGCGAATCACTCGAAAAACCGGGCGATTCTGCTATTTGGATTATTGGAGCTGTTTGGGGTTTTGGAGGTACTTGGTGGGAATGATGTGCTTGGGGTATTTGTGGGGTGCCCATGTGCTCCCTGATTTGTTGGTTTGTGACTGTTCCTTTTTTTATTCCTGCTAATGGGAATCGGGCTAGAAAGGCTTGGGGGGCTTGGGTCTTGATTATTGCCTCGCCTGTTTTTAGCATCCCGAAATATTCATACTCTTTTATTAGGAGGGCTTTTGATATCTGTTGGATGTCGTCTTGATGGCGCAGTTGCATTGCGATTAGGGTGTTGACGTTTGAGAGTGCCGTGCTGTTAATCTTTGCCGGGGATTGGTCAAGAAGGCAGACACCCTGGCCAGTCTCTCTTATCTCTCTTAGGAAGATGTCAGTTATTGTTTCTGAATGTTGTCCTTGAGGTTGGAGTAGGAGGTGGTGGGCTTCTTCAAGTATTAGCATGTGCTTGAGTTCTTCGTCTCGTGTGCTGTGGTTGATACGGTAGAGGTAGATTTGAAGAAGGAGTGTTTCGACAAGGAAGGTTTTTGTTGTCTGGGGGAGGGCGTCGAGTTCCAGGACTATTTGTTCGTTTAGGAATGTTTCGATGTTTAGGGTGCGTTCTGTGTTGAATACGTCGCCTACAGGTCCAAATGAGAGGTCTTGGAGGGTTCTTACTGCGGATGCCTGCCAAAGGGATTCTCGTCCCTTTAGTGGTTTGTCTCTTATCTTTTCGAGAACATCTTTGAATGTGGGTGATTTTCGGGTGTGCCCGTCGTATACCCCGCACTCCTTATATACTTGGTCTATTGCGGTCTGTAGTAGGTGGTCGACTCCGTAGCTGACGAAGTGGGAGTGGTTGATTACATCGATTAGCTTGTTGATGTACGTCTTTGGGTCGGCTCCTTTTGGGGGTATGAGGGGGTTGAAGTGGAAGGGGCTGATATCTTTGCCAACAGTGTAGAGCTTTATGTTTTTCCCTGCTCTTGTTCCGATGAGGTCTCTGTAGTTTTGCTTGAAGTCAGCTATGATGAAAGGGATATTGTCATGTATCAGATTGCCGATTAGGTAGAAGCAAGCATTCGTCTTACCGCTCCCCGTTGTACCAAATATAGCAACATGCCTAGTGAGGTCTTTTTTCTTTAGTTTGTAGGTTTGTGTGTTTTCTCCGTTGTAGATGATTTCAGCTATGGGGTAGTCGCCGTTTAGGTTGTTTGGGGGTGGGAGGAGGATTTCTTGTTCGTTTAGGTGCTTGATTCTTGCCTGGTTTATTATCTCTTCTATTTTTGGGCGTCCCTTGTAGTCTTCAAGCAGGTAGAGTTGTCTGAGCTTGTCAGCTTTACTGCCTATGATTGGCTTTAGTTTTTCAAGGATTTCTTCCGGGCTCTTTTCAGGTCTCATTTTAAGAAGTCATTTTTGCTTTTGATCTCCCTGTATTCCTCAATTGCTTGTAATAGGTAGCTTTTTATCTTGAAGCTGTCTCTCCAGTAGTCTACGAATTCAGTTCTTTGGGTTTTTTGGAGTAGGTCTAATCTTCGCTCAAGGTTTGAGGATTGCTTGCCATCAAAAGAGGCGTTGTGCTTTTGGTTGTATAGCTCTGAGGACGTGTATAGGAGTTCTTCTTGCGCTTCTTTTAATATCTTATAAGAGATGTCTCGCCTTTGATAGAGTTGCTGGTATAGGCTTACTATCTTGTCTACTATGCTTGTCTTTCTGTGCCCTAGAGGATTATCTGATGGTTTTTCTTCTGTATTAGTATACAGCTCTGTATTGGTATACAGTACCGAGTATTTCGGGTCGAAGGGGGCGTAGCCCTTCTTTATTGAAAATTCATTGTTTTGTGTCATTACTGGAAGGTAAGTAATAAGCCTTTTTATGTTCTATCGGACGAGACACGGCCATTTTCAGTAAGCTTTTTAAATCAAGACCGCTTCTTACATGATAGGTGATTAAGAATGGATACCGTACATGTCAACAAAACCGATTTTACCAGGATACTGGACACTGCAGAGACACTAATAGACGAAGTCGAACACGCTCTTGAAGAAGATGAAATAGTTAGCAAAAGACTTGAAGATGTGAAGAGTGGCAGAGTGACAGGAAAGACTGAAAAGGAACTGGATGATTATCTGAAAAGCAGAGGCGTAGAACTTGACTGAATGGACAATTAAAGAACACCCTGACCTATTCAAGGACTTAGATAAACTCGGAACAAAAGACCTCAAAATTTTCTACAGGAAAAAGAAAAAAATAAAAGAAAATCCTGAAAGGCAAAAACACCTAAGCGGCGGCTCAAACTGCTACAGAGAACCAATAACAGACAACATCAGACTCATCTACCACATCCAAGACAACACAATCTGGCTACTAACAATTGGGAGTCACGAAAAATCTTACAATGAATTTAAAAAAAGACTGCACTCACTAAGAGTGAAATACGGGCTGGACAAATAAAATGATAGACGAAGACACAATCCTTACAGAGGAAGACTATAAAGCCCTGCAAGAATGTGAAAAGGAAGAGGCAGAAGGAAAGCTGATACCTCTTGAGCAAGCCAAAAAGAAGCTCGGATTATTGCCGAAGAAGTAGAAGCGTAAAACTTGATTGAATCTGTGAGATTATTAAGTCATTCTAGGTAAGTTAATTTTTTCTCGTAATAGTGAAAGGCTGTATTTGCAATCAAGGAATCTGATTTATAATTGCTATAAATTGATGGATGTGTTGGGAGATACTCCCAGAATTTAAAACCAACTTCCAATTTTCTATGCCTATTTTCGATAAGAAGAATGTGTAAATAGTTGCTAAATAAGAAGTTATGAAATAAACACAAATTTTTAAACTCGTGGTCAACTGTATCTTTCAGATATTCTAATTCAGCTGCTTTTATAATTTTCCATTTTTTAAAAGTATCTTTGACGTAATCCAACTTGTTTTCACTATCAACATATACAATGTTTATGCTACATAAATTTTCAATTAGCCTCATGGAGATACTAGCCAATAATCTCTTAAAATTTAAGTTGTTTCTATTATCTTTTTTTACTAATTGACGTCCATTTCTTATTTGATTAATCTCAAGTTCCAATTTCTTATTATTATGATGAAAAAAGTTATCAAGAATATTTTTCCTGTGTTCAGGTTTTAAATCAGGCAAAAGATCCCAATATCTCTTAGCAATTTTTTCAGTTATTTGTTCTTTTTTCAATTCTTCAATTACACTCATCACAAAATATGCATCAATATTAATAAAATTCTCAAAAGCTGTTTCCCTGACATTTTCATTTTGATCCTTACTAAGAACCATCATAATCATTTTTGCAGACTCACTATGAACAAGATGTAATATTCTTGCTACGTTTATTCTTACATTTGAATGATCATCCTGGATCAGGTCCTGGAGTATTAGTAATATTTTTACATCTATGTCATCAAATTTCTTATCTCTTTTTTGTTCGCGCCTTTTTTCCTCGTAATACCCTAATAATATTGGAACAATTGATTTCAACTGTGAACAGTCAAAATCTAAAAGGGTCAGTATTAGATTTAAATCATCTATTAAAATATTGCATACCTTATCGAGACCCATTAAATAGCTTATGGCATATTTTTCTCTTAACGCTTCATCATTATTTAGCATATCAATAAAAATTTTAAGAGTTTCATTGCTATTTAATGAACCCAAGGTATTTGCCACCGCACACCTTACATTAGGAGCATCGTCGTTTGATAATCCTTTTAAGCTTTTTATAACCTTAGAGTCTAACTCAAGTATTTTAAAAAAAATGGCTGCATTAGCTCTAACATTAAAATTCTTACTTTTTGACATTGTATGAATAGTATCAAACGCTTTAAGATTATTAATTCTATTCACAGTTTTTAACACTTTCTCCATGAAAATATTATTTTCTTTGTTCAGCAATTTATATATATCACCTTGAATTTGTTTATCATCAAAGTTTCCCAAAGCGTCTAAAGCTTTTTCCCTTATCGTACTTTTGCTGTCAGATAAAAGTTGAATTAAAATTTCACAAGTATCTTCATTATCAATTTTACCTAAAGAATCAATAGCATTCATTCTAACTTCAATATCAGTATCATTGCTAAGTTTACGTAAAATTTCCATCGCATTATTGCCTAGATATCTCGCTTTAATAGAAACTTCTTTTTTTACATCTGTATTTTTGTGTTCAGCTAACATAGAAAGAATAGATAAGGCCAATTGTCTCTCTATAGCATTCAATGACGACGCTAGAGCTTTACTTATTTCTAAATTATTACTTCTTACCATTTTAAAAAAAATATCTGCTACCCTTCCATTATTAATACTTCCTAATATTTGAATTGCTCCTAAATTACCTTCTTTATTAACATAATTACTAAGTTTATTTATTACAAAATCACTGCCTATCTTCACCAACTTATCAGCAGATACAGATCCCATTATATTAAATAATTGCTCAATAATATCCTTAAATTCATCCCTATCCCCTCTATATTCTGCAATACATTCCCCAGCGAATAAAAGATCGTATTTGGCTATTTCATTTATTACTTTCTTGGCAAGCTCATCCTCTATAAGTCCAATCATTAAGAGTATTGCCTGGTCGAACTTCGTGTACTCTAGGATGTCGAAGATAAAGTTTACCTTACCCTTTTCCTTTTCTATGGACAACTCTCCGTTTTCAAGTCTTCGCTTTAATTCGACTGCAGTGAAATAGTCTTGGAAGAGTTGGTGCCAGAAAACACATTGATTTTTGTTTCTTTCTATTAATCCATGTTGAGTAATTGTTTTAAAAATGTCCTCAGCCTTATAGCCGCTACCCAAAAGGCTTGTTAGATATTCATTAAATTCATTGGATCTGCAAATTTTGAAAAAAGTATCTTTGGAGAAATGAATTTCATCCTCTTTTTTTAGAGTATGGTAAGCTACGGAGGGTATGATTCTTCCTAATAAATCTGCTTCTTCGATTCTGAGGGGTAAAATGGTTTCAAATTTATCTTCATGTTCTCTGAAGTGCCTTTGTATTATGTCACGCATTAGCTCTCCTTTTGTTCCTGGGAGCTTATCTAATGATTCATTGGCTCTTTTATAGAAATAGCAGATGTGGTCAAGGAAAAGGGGAACTTTTGAAATGCTATGGAGGTTTTTCTTGCTTATTTCATCTAGTAAATTATCTGGATTTTCAATTCCTGATTTACTGATGAATTTTTCTCTTTGTTTATCCTTTAATTTATTAAGTTCACAGTGATGTCCTTTGATGTTAGTTGGATATCTTTCCTTGCGTGATGTGATGATGAAGCGATTCTCTTGATTATTTTCTGAACTTACTAGTTTTTTGATATCATCTTCTATTCCTTCTCTCTTATCTCTAGTTTGGCTTATCTCATTGTAGCCATCTAATAGGAACAGGAAGTTTTTGGATATTTGAACTATTTCATAAATTTTGTCTGCTCCAAGACTCAATATGTCAGGGTGGGCATACTTGTTGATGCATTCCAATAGAGCTGTCTTAGGAGTATGAACTCGGAGATCAACATAAATTGGAGTTTCAATATTACCTTTAACTGAATACTCATATGCGATGTGCTTTAACGTAGTAGATTTCCCAATTCCCGGTTCGCCAATAATAATTAACCTCTTATGATTCTTTTCTTTGATAATCTCTTCAATACCCAAAGGATCATGCCTAGTAACGACCTCACCTTCTGAAAATTTCTTAACTTGTATATCTGAAACAAATGACGCACTAGAAGACTCTTCCTCACTTACAAGAGCAACTTGGGGAATGTATTTAGAGTTTAACTCGGAGAAGTTTTCGTTGCTTTCGTTGAACTTCCTAATGGCATCCCTGATTTTTTTAAACAGAATATTTTGCTCAAAGTTCTGAGGCCTGACTTCGAATACAAGCGTATAATTATCAATTCCATCTGGAACAATTATTTCTTTTAGTACATAAGCTAACTTGTCATTTCTAGAGTTATCACAGAAATTCTTAAGCTTAAAGTTGATCTTTTCTATTCTTTTTCTTTCGCTATATTTAGCTTTATGAGAATAATTTTTACTATACGCTTTCATATCATCAACGACAAAATCTTGAATATCTCTATAGTCAAGTGTGAAAATATTAGTTTCTTTTATTACGTCATATTCACTCTGATTGTAAACGTCACAGAACTTATAAAAAGCGCATCCAATTGTATACATTTGCCTATCAGGCCAATTACCGCCTCCTACAGTTTCTCTATAGTCATCCAAGTACCATTTAAGTAACTCTTTCAGACTGTCGTACAAATCCTTATTTTTTTCTTCACCAATTAGCTGGCAGATTTCATTTATTGATTCTTCAGCTTGCGGATTACTCATTCAAAACGTCCTTCCTTCATTGTCCCTCAAACCCCACTTTTGATGGACGGTTGACGGTATATATTAAGCAGAAAGAGCATGTTTTAATTTGCTTTATAGCCACAACTCGAAAACAACCTAATGAGTTGATCAGCAAATGGGGCTAAATCCAAAAAAGGGAAATAATCTGTTTTCATGGTGAATATTCTGTTATCAGCATTTTGGGGATTAATACATGAGTTGTTACGACTTACCTCATGGCCTAAATTCTTAACCGTGTACTCAAGAAGATCAAAAAAACCTTCTTTTGCTCCTTCTTCTGAAACGATGCCTACAATCTCTTCAAATTCAATCTCTTGTTGGCTTGAATCTTTGAGTAGCAACAGCTCATTAGCAAGGTCAAGAGTTTTTACGTTCTTATTCAAATCAAATATTCTTTTGAAATTTAAACCGTACCTTAATTCATATGAAAAGAAGTGTCCAAGCTTGTTTGGTTTGTATGTTGTTCTATTTATACATACATATTCAGGAGCGTCATCATCCTCGAACCTTAGCTTAGGTGAAGTCAATGGAAATCCTTTCTCAGCCAATTGGTTTTCTAAGTAGGTTTCCAAGCTACTTGGTTCATAGGGGATTACGCAAGGTTGCTCGATTCTTATATATGCCATTTTTAACAAAGGTGCTCATGAAAGTCAAACCCACAACTCATGGAAACACTCATTACTTAAATACTTTTCCCTTTTTGGTGGTAACAGCGGATAAGGAATAGAGATTTCATTTTAAAAAAGAGGTTTAGGTAGAAGCTAAAAACATACAAAACTCAAATTAATGGAGGATGAAATGGAAACGATGAAAATACTGTGCAAGGTTTGCAAAGGAGAGACCCATCGCCACTGGCACTGCAAGCTCAAATGCCCAAGAAAGAATCTTATCGGGTGCCAAATTTATATGTGCTGTATGTGCGGAACAAAGGGGGATTTGGCAGTTGAAGATTTCCAAGAGTTGCCCTGCAAGGATTCCTGGCAGGAAGAAACACAAGCTTTAATCTAGCTCTACCAAAAAGAATATTTTACCTGCCGTCCGGGGGCAGGCCAAAAAAAACCAAAGAGAAAGGAGGTGAGAAGGCTTATGGGAAAGAGAACAACGTGTCAGCATTGCGGGGGGTCGGGATCGACAAAGCTAGGATGCTGTGCCAGAGCATGTGGGGCAAAGTCATCAGGCAGACGTGTTTCGGGGTGGGCTTCGCATAAATGCTGTGCCTGCAAGGGCCGCGGGAGTTTTGAGGAAACGCCTGTGTTTCTTCCACCAAGATAGTACCGTTTTCGCCCCGCCGGAAGTATTGGCGGGGCACTTTTTTATTATTCGGAGGATATGTCATGAGACTTACCTTAAGAGACGAAAAGATACTCGCTGAACTCTCACTCAATACTTACTCTCTTAACCAGATAGCAAGCACATTTTTCACATCGAGAAAAAAGGCCAGCGAGAGGATGAAAAAACTCTATGATGCAGGCCTTGTGAAAAGAATCCCACACCCATTCGCATCAAGTACCGGCAAGGCAGAATTTGTCTACTCGACTAAGCCAATCAAAGATGTGTACGCTGTACCGCACAGCCTAATGATAACCGACGTTAAGCTTTCATTTCTGCTCTCATTTCCCCCCTGCTTCAAATCTGAGTTCTACTACCCAAAACAATTAAACCCAAAAGCAGTCGATCTCTGCGGAGTAATCCCCGACGGCATCTCTATCATCGAGAATGTGGAATCCGGTAAAAGAATAGTCCACTTCGTGGAAGCTGACTGCGGAACAGAGATGCTCAAATCAAAACG
>JAOUBX010000115.1 GCA_029860075.1 Deltaproteobacteria bacterium
AAAACTTTACCCGGGTAACGCTTTATAATTCTCTTGCCTTTATCCTTGGTTTTACGATCATCTTTGTCGCCCTTGGGGCATCTTCATCTTATATCGGTTCCATTCTTCGGGATTACCAGGAACTGATCATGAGAATTGGAGGTTTGCTCGTCATATTTTTCGGCCTTTTTATCATGGGTTTTATAAAATTTGACTTTATCAACAGGGAAAAGAAGTTTCATCTTCAGGAAAAACCGGCCGGATATCTTGGCTCTGTTTTTGTCGGTATTGTATTTGCCGCCGGCTGGACGCCCTGTATCGGTCCCATGCTTGGCTCTATTCTCTCTCTCGCCACATCGGAAGGCTCCGTTCTCTTCGGTATCCAGCTCCTTTTTGTCTATTCAATCGGTCTGGGGCTTCCTTTTCTGATAACTTCGCTGGCGCTGAACACCTTCCTTCATCATCTTCCGAAAGTGACGAGGCATATGAAGGTAGTTACCACCCTGAGCGGTCTCATCCTCATCTGTGTTGGATTGCTCCTCGTAACGGACAGGTTTACCGAACTGACCAACTTTTTCCAGTCCATAGGGCTGGGCTGGGATATCGATATCAGCAAACTCTAATCTCAATTTGGAGTCCAGGAAGTGACTTTCAGGGAAATCTGGAGAGGAATAATGACCCCTGCAGACAGGGTGCTTGTAATTATTCTCCTGGTCCTTAGTCTGCTAAGTTATGCCATAATCGTTTCACTTTTCCCGGCAGATATTCCAAAGACGGCAGTTATAGAAATTAATGGAAAGGAAGTAAAGCGCTTTTCCCTCAATAGGCAGATACCTCCCCGGCGGGTACCTCTGCACATAGACCGGGGGGAAGCCGTGTTTGAAGTTTCTGACGGTAGAATACGCATATTGCCTATGCCTGATAAAATCTGCTCCAAACATATCTGTTCAAAAAAGGGATGGATAGAAAAACCCTGGGATATGATCGTCTGTATGCCGAACAAGATTGTTGTCAGGATTATAGGCGAAAAAGATAAGGGGGACATTGATCTTATTACCAGGTAAGCTATACTAAAGGGAAGCGTTAATTATTCCCGCCCGGAATTATGAGGGCTTCTTTTTATGCAATAACCTAATGAGGAGAGGGGATGAGAAGAAATGTGGGAAATTCCGTCATAGAACTTGTTGAAGGGGACATTACCCGGGAAGAGACCGATGCCATTATAAATGCCGCCAACAGTTCGCTCCTCGGTGGCGGTGGTGTTGACGGGGCCATTCACAGGGCAGGTGGACCGGCCATTCTTGAAGAGTGCAGAAAGCTTGGCGGCTGTCCTCCGGGAGAGGCAAAAATAACAACGGCCGGTAAACTCAAGGCAAAGCACGTTATACATACGGTGGGTCCCATCTTCAGGGGAGGAAATGCCGGTGAAGAGCAAGTCCTTTCCAATGCCTACCGCAATTGCCTGATAGCAGCTTCTCAAGAGGGACTGAAAAGCCTCTCCTTTCCCTCCATCAGTACCGGCGCCTACGGTTATCCTGTTGAAAAAGCGGCATTAACCGCACTCTCTACAATAAAGGACTTTCTAATTCATGATTCCTCCATAGAGCTTGTCCGGTTTGTGCTCTTCGGGACTGGTGATTATAATATTTACCAAAGGGTTCTGGAAGACCTTCTCTAGTTTTTATTAGTCTTCATTCAGCCTTGCATTTATAGGCTTTTAGGGGAGCAATCGCTTGACTTAATTCCCTCTAATCTATATAGTTTACCGTTAGCAATTTTTTTAGAGGAAAGGCTTTTTTTCATGTCCCAAGGAAAAAGACCCGAGCGTTTATGGACTCCCTGGAGAATGGAGTACATACTTGATGACAACAAGCCTGGAGGCTGCATTTTTTGTGACAAACCGGGGGAAGAAAAAGACAGGGATAACCTCATCCTCTTCAGGGGGGAAGAGAGCTTTGTTATTATGAATAAGTACCCCTATAATAACGGACATATCATGGTTACGCCCTATTCCCATGTCAGTGATTTAACGCTTCTTACAGGGGATGTGGCAGCCGAAATGACCCTGGAGATGCAGCGAAGCATCGGCATACTGAAGGAAGTGATGAAACCGGACGGATTCAATGTGGGCATGAATCTGGGTAAGGCGGCAGGCGCCGGGATCGACGATCATCTCCACCTTCACATTGTTCCCCGGTGGAATGGTGACACTAATTTTATGCCTGTATTGGCAGATACGAGGGTTATGCCGGAACATCTGGAAGAGACTTATATGAGATTAAAGCCTTTTTATGAAAAGGAAAGTTGAGGGAGGGATGAAATGAAATTTATCAAGAGTCTGGTTACGGCGCTGCTGTTTATGGCGGCAATCACATTTGCACTTAAAAATAATGATCCTGTATCGATTAAATATTATTTGACGGAAAAGCAGATTGAACTCCCTCTTTATCTGCTCATGTTTTTTTCCATCATTTTCGGTATTCTCATAGGCGGGCTTGAAGGGCTCTATGAAAGAGTAAGAAGCGGAAGTGTGATCAGGAAGCTCAGGAGGGAGATGGCTGCCAAGGAAAAAGAACTCACGTCCCTGAGAAATCTTCCTCTTACGGAATCCAGGGCGGTTACCGAAGAAGTTAATGTTCCTGAAGGTACGGAACTGAAAGAGGTCTGATTATATGGCGTTTTCTTCGGAAACACCCTATTTTTTCGGGATAATACTTCTTCTCATCGGTTTTCTGGCAGGTTATGCCCTGTCGGAATTTTTGTTGCGGGGAAAACAGAGGAAGGGTGATAGAGAGAAGGGAGATAATTCCGCCTATCTTAACGGGATAAATTATATCCTTTCAAATGAGCCCGACAAGGCAATTGAGGCCTTTTCCAGGGCAGTTCAAATAAACAGCGATACTATCGAGACCTACCTGGCTCTTGGCAACCTTTTCAGAAATAAGGGTGAACTCTCCAGGGCTATCCGAATTCATCAGAGTATTATCGTCAGACCCAACATTGATCGTGACATGAAACAGCAAGCCCTCCATGATCTGGGGCTTGATTTTAAAAAGGCAGGGTTTGTGGAAAGAGCCATCAACGCTTTCGAAGAAGTGGTTGCCATGGCTCCAAAGTTACTTGACGCCCATTTACACCTTCTCGACCTCTATGAAGATGTAAAAGAATGGGAAAAGGCCTATCAGGTTCAGGCAAAAATATCGAAGCTTCGTAAAAGCAGTGATAATAATGTCCTTGCCCACCACCTGGCGGAGATGGGCAAGTCTTATGTTGAAAAAGGACTGTTGCCGCAGGCGAAGAAGTCCTTTAAAAAATCGATCTCTCTTGATGGAAAGTGCATTGATGCCTATTTGCACCTGGGAGACCTCTTTTATGCTGAAAATAATTACAACAAGGCCATTGCTACCTGGAAAATGGTGATGGAAGCAGTGCCCGGTTTTACTTACCTTGCCTATCCCAGGCTCGAAGAAGCTTATTTCAAGCTAAACGAGTTCAGCAAGATTGGAGAAATTCTAAGAGAGAACTCGAAGAAAAATTATAATGATATTCATACGCATTTTGCGCTGGCAGAGCATCTGTATAAAAAGAGTTTTGTTGATGAGGCAATTAATGAATTAAAGATCGTGCTGGAACTTAATCCCTCAAACCTCAAAGCGAGACAGACGCTGGGCAGGTATATGCTTGAGCAGGAGAGAGAGGCTGAAGCTGTTGAAATCTACCAGGCTATATTTGACGACTTTCCTTTGCCCGAAAAGAATTTCCAGTGCAGTCACTGCGGATATGAATCGAAAAATCTCTCATGGCGATGTCCCAAGTGCCGTAAATGGGATAAAATCATGGAAAAACCTTACGCTGTTGTCAGGAAAAGCAGTTCAACGGCTACTTGAGATACTAAAAAAAGACCTTTCATCGAGGAGCCTGTCTGACTTGGTTTGACAAGCTCCTGGTAATGGAAAAATTCATCAGGGGATGTAAATGAAAGAGAAAACCGTATTAAGTGGAATGCGACCTACGGGGAAGCTTCACCTGGGGCACCTTCATGGTGTTCTTGAAAACTGGAAGAAACTTCAGGACGAGTATGACTGCCTTTTCTTTGTTGCCGACTGGCACTCGCTTACGTCGGAGTATGCCGATACAAAAGGCATTGAGGAGAATATTAATGAAATGATCATTGACTGGTTGAGTTTCGGCATCGATCCGGAAAATGCAACCCTCTTTGTTCAGTCCAGGGTTATGGAACATGCAGAGCTTCACCTCCTTCTTTCCATGATTACACCGCTTCCCTGGCTTGAGAGAGTTCCCACTTATAAAGAACAGATGGACAACATCAGGGACAAGGACCTGGGAACTTACGGTTTTCTCGGTTATCCCTTATTGCAATCTGCCGACATCTTGCTTTACAAGGCCGACTTTGTCCCTGTCGGTATAGACCAGGTGCCTCACGTGGAATTTACGCGGGAAGTGGCCAGGCGTTTCAATTTTCTCTACGGCAACGTTCTGCCTGAACCTCAACACCTCCTAACGCAGTATCCCAAGCTCCCGGGAACTGACGGGAGAAAAATGAGCAAGAGTTATAATAACTCGATTTATCTTTCCGATGGTGATGAGGTCATTACAAAGAAGATTAAAACGGCCATGACTGATCCGCAGAGGGTAAGAAGGACTGATCCCGGAGATCCGGAGCTTTGCCCTATTTACGCTTATCATAAAATCTACTCCAGTGACGAGCAGAAGGATTATGTCGTCAAGGGTTGCAAAAGTGCAGATATCGGTTGCATTGAGTGCAAGAAAATTCTTACCCGAAATATTCTTGAAGAACTCGCTCCCATCAGGGAAAGAAGGCAGGAGTATATGAGTAACCCTGCAAGGGTCAAAGAGATTGTTGAAGAAGGGAATAAGAAGGCAGGCGCTCTGGCAAAAAAGACCATGGAAGAGGTACGGAGGGCAGTGCGCATCTGATGGACTACCAGGTCAGGCTTGACAGTTTCGAGGGGCCTCTCGATCTTCTTCTTCATCTCATCAGGAAGCATGAGATCGATATTATGAATATCCCCATTGCTCTTATAACGGAGCAATATCTCCAGTATATTGAAATGATGAAGCTGCTTAATCTGGATCTTGCCGGTGAGTATATTCTCATGACGGCAACGCTTATGCATATAAAATCCAAAATGCTCCTTCCCCCCGTTGATGATGAAGAGTCGGATGAGGATGAGGAAGATCCGAGAGAGGAGTTGGTAAGACGCCTTCTGGAATACAAGAAGTATAAAGAAGCATCACAGGATCTTGAAGCCATGGATAGGCTCGACAGGGATAATTTCTTAAAAGGGTATATTGAAGAAATCGATAGGGCGGAAGGTAAGGAAGAGGATGCCTGTCATGATGTTTCTCTTTTCGACTTGCTGGAAGCGCTTAATGATGTTCTGAAAAGCGTAAGGACTTTCAAGTCCCATGAGGTGGAGCTTGAAAAGATTTCTGTAAAAGAGAAGATGGACGGTATTCTCGATAGCCTTAAAAAAGAAGGCGCCATAACGTTCCAGTCTCTTTTTGACACCTCTTCAACGAAAGGCGATGTGGTAGCGACCTTCCTGGCGCTCCTGGAACTGATCAAGACCAATGCTATTCGCGCCTTTCAGGGGGAAACTTTCGGCACAATCAGAATAACTTCTTCAGGAACGATACATTAGGTTTTTTGATGGAGAACAGTAGATTAAAAGGCGCTATCGAGGCACTTATCTTTGCATCGGAACACCCCATAAAGATGGAAAAACTGGTGGAACTTGCCGGCCATGAGTCAGAAGGTGAACTCGAACGGAAGGATATTCGCGCCATTATTGAAGAGATAAGAAGTGATTACGAGGCCCCTGAAAGAGGTCTTTGCCTAATGGATGTTGCCGGCGGTTACCAGTTCAGAACGAAGAAGGAATTCTCGTACCTGCTCCAGAAACTGAAAGCAAAAAGACCGCCCAGGTTTGGCCGTGCTGCAATGGAGGTGTTGGCCATCGTTGCCTATCGTCAACCCATTACAAGGGCGGAAGTCGAGGATTTAAGGGGCGTTGATTCCGGGGCTGTCGTCAGATCCCTTCTTGAAAAGAAGCTTATCAAGATCCTCGGCAAGAAAGAGGTTCCCGGCAGGCCGATGATTTATGGCACTTCCAGGGGATTCCTTGAAACCTTCGGTTTAAGAGATTTGACGCAGCTTCCTTCTTTAAAGGAATTTGTAGAGCTTGAAGAGGCAGATGAAGGTATCATCGGACTGGCCCGGGAGGAAGATGCCGGGGAAAAGGCTCCTGATGTGTAATGGGCTATCGAACCTGATGTTCATCCCTATCATTCTGCCCTTTCTTTCCTTTTCATATCCGGCCTGTCTCTGAAAAGAATTTATTCTTGAATAAAAATTCATTTTTTGAGAAAAAATTTGTATCTTCAGGCCTAAAGAAACATCATAGTAACAAAAACGACTAATATTTCAGGAGGCAGAAAATGAAAAGGAAAATATCTGAAAAAAAATATTTTATCATTATCCTGGCGCTCTTTTTTATGGGCGCCGCCACAGCAGCCTGGCCGGCCCAATATAAGGTGGACCCCACCCATTCTTTTGTCGAGTTCAGGATTCAGCACCTGGGATTCAGCTGGCTTTATGGACGCTTTAATGATGTTTCGGGAGCGTTCAGCTATGATGAATCGAAGCCGGGCAGCAGCAAATTTTCTGTAGAAATTGCAACGGACAGTGTCGATACAAACCATGCCGAGCGCGACAAACATCTCCGTGGCAAAGACTTTCTCGAAGTGAGCAAGTACCCTAAAGCCTCATTTAAAAGTAAAAGTTTTGACGGTCGAACCCTTGAGGGCGTTCTCACGCTTCATGGTGTAAGCAAGAGAATCAAAATCGATGTAAGCAAGGTTGGTGAAGGAAAGGACCCCTGGGGTGGATACCGGGTTGGATTTATCGGGAAGATTGCCTTTAAAAAGAGTGACTTTGGAATCGATTATAACCTGGGGCCTGCCGGTGAGATGATTGAGTTTGATCTCGGCATCGAAGGGATAAGGAAGTAATAAATCCACTTATGGGAACAGATGTGAGGAGGAATATATAAGGCTCTGTTAATGTTTAAAATGACAGGTAGAACATTCTGGAAATGGTTTCGCAACCTGCTGGCACTGCTCATCCTTTTTCAGATCGGGCTGGGGTGGTACATGACGGATCTCGGTTTTTATCATCGCTGGTACCATGCCGCTCCTTCACTCCATAAGTCTGTTGGTTCGCTCGTCATGTTCACGGCACTTATCAGGCTTATTTTCAGGTTTAGAGAGAACTTTCCTTCGCCCGGGCTAATAATAAAATCGCTCAGGTTTAACGTATTCGGTGCACAGCACTATCTTCTCTATACTTTTGTTCTTCTTATAACAACGACGGGCTACCTTTTTTCCACTTCAAAAGGTGACCCCATCTCATTCTTCGGTCTCATTGATCTGCCTTCACTGCTTATAACAGGGGACAGCTTTCGCAATGTTCTCGATTGGATTCATTATCTTCTTGCTTATACACTGGCCGGAGGCATTTTAGTTCATAGTGTACAGATGAAGCACAATTTTTCCAGGAAAAGAAGTTTAAAGAAATAATCTGCACTTTTTCCAATTATAGTTTTCAACAGTTTGATCCCGGATCATTGGGGCCCTTAAGCTTTTTAGGGAACCACTATAATACTGGAAAGAATAGTTTGATTATAGATATGTCGTAAACTATGATATTTAATACATATTTATGAGGGTCGCCTTTATGCTTCGGGTGAATTTAAGATTATTTGAAGACACTGTGAAAGCGACATGTTACACTATAAATTCACGTCAAGCTGCTCTTTCCAGGTCAATAAATCTAATAAAAGGAATGATAATTTTTTATAAAAGAGTATGATGTGGCAATATTAGTCAAAAGAAAAGCAAAATATGTCATGATTTATTGAGAGAGATATGGTTAAATGCTTGAGCCGGTGTGGAATTGTTTCTCTGGTGGGTCTATTTGCCTCGTTCTATCGAGATAAATCCTGAAGGAAATCTTCATAGTCATGCGGTGGGGTAGTTGAATTTTGGAAATAGAAATGATCAACTCTAATAGCTGAAGTGAAAAATGAAAGGGTAAAATTTTTATGCTAAAACGAATTTTTTTAATATTGATGATTGTATTTTCCCTTTCTTCTGTTGCCGTAGCAGCTTTACCCGTTCCTGCTATAGAGGTAAACGGATCAAATAATTATGCTTATCTGAATTATGGGGACAGTGCAAATGTCACGGTCAGTCTTGAACCCGGTGACTACAATGGCCAATATATTGATATTTGGATTTCACTTAATACATCGACAGGCCAATATTGGTTTGTAAACGGGAGTGGTTGGCTGCTGTCTGAATATCCCCTGCCCGCTACAGGAGAACCCATCAAACCGCTGATGGGAAGGTATGTTATGAGGAGTTCAGAACTGCCTGTTGGGAGACATACCTTCAGGTTCGCTGTTGATGATAATTATGACGGTATTATGGATCTTACCTTCAGTGAGAGTATTGATATTTTTATCGATGATTCACCCTTTGTAAATTTTAGAAATTGCAGATCCTGTCACGAACATCCCGAATCATTTCCCGTAAAACCTGTCTATATTCCCGATAGACATCATCTGCTGGTTCAGACGAAAGGACTGGAATGTACAAATTGTCATCATGTCATTTCCAGTTCTGATAATCACTTGGGGGTAGACAAAATAACTGAATGCAGGGTTTGTCATGAGCACCCCGAATCATTCCCCGTAAAACCTGTTTATATTCCCGACAGGCACCATAAGCTGGTCCAGTTTAACGACTTTGAGTGCATGGATTGCCACAGGTTAAAGGAAGAACCAAAACTTCCATAGGGCACCTGCCTGCTACTGTTTCCAGCAAGGCAGGGCCGATTAGCGAAGCGTAATCCGCCGAATAAAAAGATATATAGAGAAATATTTATTGGGCAGACATGTCTTTGCTGACAAGAGAAGAGAGCTTTAATCCGCCGGTGAAATGCACTGACCTGTTTAGCTTTACAGAGACTTCGAAGGCTCTTGTTATTCCTTCTCTTTGGAATCTGCTATTTTCTTTAGCGATTTGTGAATGCTAAAGAGCATCCAGAAGAAGAATCCCAACAGCAGCACTTTGGCAAAGGCCATACCTCCGTACATCCAGTGGTGGTGATGTTTATCGTGCCGGTTTCCGTGCCATCCCATCCAGCAATCATCAGGCGTTTTCCCTTTGATACATGGTATCATCCTGTAGTCGCCGCTGTATTTCATCGCTTTACCTTCAGGCTGCAGCATTTCATACCGTTCTTTCTTTTCAAGATACTCTCTTTTGTCATGGGAATCTGCAAAGCCGGGAACCGTGAAAAGGGCAATAGAGACCATGATGGCAGTAAAAAATGTTAGATTTTTCATTTTATCCCCCGTTTTATATTTGTTTTTACTTCTACTATTAAGATGGTTGAAGATAAAAGAAGGTGCAGCTATGAAACAAGGAGGCTATATGAGGGATTAGCTCTATTTATTATAGCAATGATTTTACAACGAATAATCATTGCCATATTCATCAAAAAAAGCATTTACAAAGGCGATTGGTTAAGGTATAAGAAATAAATCAATAATTTCGGGGAAAAAGAAAAAAGGAAAAATCAGAAAGCCCGGACCGGTAACGGTTTCGGGTTTTTATTGACTTCATAATATGTAGTAAAAAGGAGATTTATATGAAATATATATCTAGTTTAATGATAGTGCTTTTATTGGCTGCAATATTAATTAATTGTGGAGAAAGTGAAACAGAAATAACAGCCAACTCAGGGACAAAAAAATATTTAGCTGAAAATATTATTTTTAATGCTACACAAGTATCGAAGGCTTATGCTGGTATTGTTGAAATAGACACTCAAACGAAAATTTCGGCAGACAATGTTCTTTTTAAAGTTTCAGATAATTCATCAATAACTGCACAGAATGTTCAAGCGGCACTGGAAGAGATAAGCCTAAAGCTGGTAAAAATAATGCCAGGTACATGGGATATTCAAAATTATAATCAAGAGAATTTGCACTCAGCAACAGGCAAAATATCTATTAACTCGGATGGTACTTTTGATTTAACGGAGGGGTCCTTTGCAGCTATTGGTATGGGATCGGATCCTTCTTTTTGTGATCATACTATTGACAATCAGACTTATGAGTTTATTACAGGTGAATTTGCTGTATTCACTCATTTTAACCCTTATGCCACTCCGCCTGTTGAAAACAAAGTTATCCCTCAATTAATTAAACTCGGACATAATGAAATGGTCTTTCTTGGAAGCGGAGGGTGCGGATATGCAGGGCGACAAAGAATATCTGTACTTACAAGATATTCAAGTTTATAGCATACATATACAAAGATTCTAGAGTGGTAGGGTGCAGCTTTCTCCCGAACACTCCCTGTCTAATCCTTGCCATATTCCTCCAAAAAAGCATTTACAAAGGTGACATCTATAAGGTATAAAAAATAAATCAATCATTTCGGGGGAAAAGAAATGGGGAAAGAGAAAAAAGGAAGAATCAGAAAGCCCGGACCGGTAACGGTTTCGGGTTTTTTTTGTGGAGTGAAAATTAAAGAACAAAGACCTGAACCCAGGCACTTTTATTGATATGTATAATTATAACCTCTCACAAGATTCAATCAATTGTTTTGCATATGCATCGAGGGTGTTCAAAATTCTGTGTCAATTTAACCAAAGCTGATATATTCAGCTAAAAAAGGAGAATTGACATGAGTAAAGAAGAAAGTAGTTTTGATTTTAACAAAGCCCTTAAAGCGATTCAGGA
>JAOUBX010000116.1 GCA_029860075.1 Deltaproteobacteria bacterium
CCTACGAAGTGCCTGATAATCTCAATTACGATTTTATGAAGGAGTATTCGTCAATATTGAGTCTCCCCCTTATTCATTACGGTATTATCTTTCCCCTGGCTGTGGCGGGAATACTCTTTTCCCTTACCCGCTGGCACAGATATCTCCTTTTATACCTTATAATATTATCCTATGTTATTTTCCTTATGCTTTTTTTCATTACTTCCCGTTACAGGATTCCCATTGCGCCCTACCTGATTCTCTTTGCCTCTTTTGCCCTTTTTTCTTTAGTCCGCTTTGCGAAGGAAAGAAATTACAATGCCATCGTATTGTTTTTCCTTATTTTTATCTTTGCTTTCCTCTTTTCCAATATCGTTCCGGAAGAAGAAAAAAAGCGATTTGAAGCCCAGTCTCACGACTCACTGGGAAGCGCCTACTATCAGGCAAATGAACGGGATGCCGCCACAAGAGAATTTGAATACGCAATCTTCCTGCTGCCGGCAAACCCAGGAATCAGCAATAACCTTGCCTGGGTTTATGCGGAGTCAGGCAGCAATCTGGAAAAAGCCGGAGAATTATCCAGGTTTGCAGTAAGGACTCAGCCAAAAAATGTGGAATTCCTCAACACACTTGCCTTTGTCTATTTCAAAATGGGAAGGTTGAAAGAATCGAAAGCGCTTCTTAAAAAAGCCCTGGCGCTGGAGCCGGAAAATGCGCGCGTCAGGAAGAGGCTCAAAAATCTGAAAAAGGGGCGTTTCCTATAGAAAGAAAACAGCTTTGCAGGGGCCAGGCGCATCCTTTTGGATTATGCGTGCTGAAACCGTTATGATTAACAAAAAAACGCTTTACTTCTCAAGCAGTTCAATGATTTCTTTAAAGCCTCTCTTTTTAGCCATATGAAGGGCCTTTTCACCCTTCCTGTTCGCCACATGGGCATTGGCGCCCGACTGGAGCAATATTTTTACAATCTTTGTCATTCCTTCGGCAGCGGCAAGCATTAAAGCCGTATCACCGGCCTTATTTACATCATTTATGCGGGAACCGCCTTCAATAAGGGCCTTAACCATTTCTTCATTACCATTCTCGGAAGCAAGCATGAGGGGCGTATAACCATCGGAATCAACAATATGGACATTAGCGCCCTTTTTGAGCAGAATGTCCACAACTTTCGACTGCCCTTTCCTTGCAGCCATAACAAGCGGTGTTTCGCCGCTCTGGTTTTGATGGTCAATGTCGGCACCGCTATTGATAAGCGCCTTTACTGTATTACCGTGTCCGCGATGGGCTGAAATGGAAAGGGCCGTATTTCCATGGCTATTGCTATCGTCTGCCTGCAAACCCTTATCAATCAGGATTATAGCAATATCCCTATGTCCCCACATGGCAGCCAATATGAGTAAGGAATCATCGAGGGAACCTCTGATACCCCTGTCCGCCCCCTTATTGAGGAGTACATTTACCGTTTTGGCATGTCCTTTTCTAACAGCATACCAAAGGGCCGTATATTTATTCTCATCACTATTATCAACGCCGGCACCCTTGTCTATTAAAAGAGCGGCCGCCTTCGCTTGTCCTGCCCCGGAGGCGGCTATGAGCGGTGATATACCAACACTGTTTTTACTGTTTATATCACTTCCGTATTTCAACAGTAATTTGACAATTTTTACATGCCCTTGCCGTGACGCCTCAATTAAGGGCGTGTCACCATACCTGTTTTTTGCCTCGGCGTTTGCCTTTTTTTTCAGGAGAAATTTGACAACTTTATAGCGCCCCCCGGAAACGGCTTTCATTAGAACCGTATTGCCGAAATTATCGCTTGCCTCTGTTGACCCGCCCTCTTTCAGTAACTTTTTGACTTTCTTTAACTCACCTTTTAGCGAAGCATCGAGCAGATCAAGGTTCGTTTCTGATGCAGCGGCCAGGGCGGCAATGAGGCATAACAACAAGGCGATCACCCCTCCAATGCCATAATTGATCTTTTTCATATCCCCTCCTTTATGAAATGATATAAAAATGGTTTTCTCCTACTTCCCCATCATCTTCTTAAAGTCTGTTCCAGAGTCTACTCCAAAAGTCTGGTGGCTCTTTTCTACCATGAGATCAACACCCCAGAAGGTTATAAAAACAGCAACCATTGCAAGGATAAGAAGCCATGCAAGCTTTCTACCCTTCCATCCCAGAGTGACTCTCAAATGAATGGCGACACCATAAATAAGCCAGGTCGTCAAAGACCAGATCTCTACGGGATCCCAGTTCCAGTATTTTCCCCACAGTTCCTTTGCCCAAATAGAACCGGCGGCAATCTGAATGGCCATAGGGATAAAGCCATAGATGACAAATTTAAACATCATCTCTTCTATGACGGGAAGCGCGGGGAAGCGTTCATAAAAAGCGCTCTTTATCCCCTTTTTTTCCTTGCTCTCCTTAAGAAGATAAACGATACCGAGACCACAGGCAATAGCAAAGGCGCCAAATGCAAGCTGGGCGAAAAGAACGTGGATGACAAGCCAGCTGCTTTTTAATGAGACAGCAAGGGGGAGCTGTACAGGATTGCGCATGAGGCCATAACCGAGAAAAACGAGGACAACGGGCACACTGACAAGAGCAAGACCTTTAATTGGACCTTTTCTTTTGAAATAAAGGAAAACCGTAAAGGCCATAATGAACCAGCTCTGGACAAGAACATTTTCAAAATCACCGCTGCCGGGGAAATAGCCTGTCCTCAGCCATCTTAAGACAAATTCCCCCGTATGAGCTATAAAAGCAGGAATGATAAACCATCCCGCCCAGGCAAGCAGCTTCTCCTTCTTAAAAACAAAAGCCGTGAGCAGCAAAATTGTAGCGCCTGTATAACAGTATACACTGCCCCAGATAAGTATTGTTTCTAAGGTATCCATAATTTCCTTTCTTTACTAAACCCTTCGACAGGCTCAGGGAGACCTTTTTTTCAAAGATAATGGAGTAATCCGGTCATGCTGAGCCCTTCGACAAGCTCACGACAGGCCTTATCGAAGCATTTGTCTAATTTGAGCAACAACCCGTTAAGATTTTAGCAATGCAACAAGCTCCTCTTCTATTTTATCCAGCTCTTCTTCAAAAGAATAGGAGTGAAGGTCACTTTTACCAAGTATACGCAGGGAATCACCCTCAAAAGCCAGCTTTATCTCCTTGCGATAGAAAATAAGCCTCATAATCAGTCCCGTTATGGCAAGGATAAAACCTGCAATCAGCGGGAGCGGGCCCCGCTCCCTGATTATCATAAATTCACCCCAGAGTCTTAAATCGGCAAAAACAAGCCTGTATTTGTCAAAGCTGATGGACTGGCCCGGCTGGATCGTCTTTTCAGCCAGCCTGACAATATCTTTTCTCACAATAATATGAAAGGCCGGGTTATTGATTTCATGGGACTTGCTCGTCTCCATCCCCTCTTCAACGACATAATCAGGAAAAAACCAGACTTCATAAACCAGCGTCGGCGTTTTTTCGAGAAAGAACCTGTCCTCCCGTCCTTCAAGAACATTGAGACTCACCCAGGCACCGTCCAGTTCCGTCTCTTTTTCCTTATCGTAAAGAATAAAAAGCGGTGACACACCGGCATTATTGGAAAGAATAGTAAAAACCCCTTTCTTGAGGGGCCTGTTGATACCGATAATAGCTTTTTCATTCCCATTAGCGGGAGACAGGTTAAGGGTCATATCAAGGTCAGCCCGTCTGTTTCCCTCGTAAGACATACTTACCTTTTCCAGTAAGAAATTTAATCCGGAAAAATCCGGCTCAAGGGAAGGTTTTCGTACTATTTTCTTAAACTGTCTTAAATTTCCGGTAAAAGCCTCCCCTTCCGTAAGCACAACATAGCCGGAAAAGCGGCTGTAAAAGAATAGAAGCGCTCCGGCGAGGATAAGAAGGAAACTGAGATGAAAAAGCAGGAACCCGAAAACGGCAAAACGGTTTTTTACGGCAATCATCCTTCTCTCATCATCGGAAAAAAGCGTAAACCAACCTTTCTTTTTAAAATATTCATCAAAGGGCCCACCCCGCTGTAAACCTTTTTTATTCTTGATAGCAAGGTGCCGTCCCCCTGCCGAGCGCCCTGGATCTTCAGTGTTAAAATGAGGAAAGGCATCTTTACCAATATAGGCCCTTTTAATAAGAATGGGGATCCTGTCAATAGTTACTGCCAGGAGATTGATAAAAAAGAGGGCAAGGGCAAAGAGCGTTAACGGGGAAAGGTAAATATCGGTAAAACCGATGTAATCGATAAAATGATAAAGATAGGGAACAGAATCGAGCCAGGCGTCATATTCAAGTTTTGAATCAAAGAAAAATTTCTGGGGTATGATAAGGCCGAGTCCATAGAGAATGACAAGGGCAATAAGAATATAAATTGTTGTGCGGGGTTTTTTAAACCACCTGTAAAAGCCTTTTAATTTTTCATTAATATTTACCGACATAATCAAAATAGTTTAAAAATTCATAACTGTCATTCCGGGCACGCCCGAACAAAGTGACAAGTACTCTTGGGGTAAAGCGAGGAATCTTGTCTTTTGAACTTCTAAAGATTTCTCCTCCTCCGTCGTCGAAATGACAGGCTTAATCAATTTCACCGGAGATCTCACAGGACCTCTTCCTTCTCCCATCAATCCACAACAGGACCACCCCGACAAGGAGAAACAAAAAAGCAACAGCAAGAACAGGCAGACCAAAATCTCTCACAATACTCACCTCAATCCAGTACCTTACTTCAGGAAAAGCCATTCGAATATTATCGAAGCGAATCTTTTCGTCAGTCCTGATCAGGCCGTTATAGACAATGTCCTTATTTCTGGCAATACGGAGATTAAAAACGGGCTTTTTTAATTCTGCCGATTTGGAAGCAGCCTTTCCATCGACATCAACAAAATCGGGGAAGCATTGCAGATAAAGCACATAGCCGAGGAAATAGAACTCAAAACTATCTTCCTTGCCGGGAGGGTAGAGTTTTTTATAAAGATAATTGGATTCCACTTCCTTTTCTTCATTATCGAGGAGAACATACCTGGGCGCATAACCGAAATCGCTAATGGATACAAAGGACCAGTCAGTGAAAAAAGGCATTTTGGAACTGAAGGTCTTATATACAAGGCCCTTCGAGGTTCGGCTCTGGTAAATAATATCAGCAGTCACCTTATCAAGTTTATTAACTGTAGACGCCGGATAGGGAGTAATTTTCTTTATCGTTACACCCATATGAGCAAATTTAGCCTTTTTTCCCAGGTAAACCGTTTGAGGAAGATAATCCTTTTTGAAACCATTAAAGGTCTGGCCCTGCATTCGAACAAACTTTCCTTCAAAACGGCTATAATTACTTACCCATAAGGATGTACAAAGGAGAATAATGGCAAACTGAAAGAATAAACCACCTAACCTGATAATGCCCCGGCTGTGTCGAATAAGAATTACACTTTGGATGAAGGCGTACAGAAAAAAAAAGAGGCTTAAAATCAGGGCGGCAGTCGAATGAAATATTTCCCTGTAGCCGGCCGGTTCAAAACGGAAGATGGCTGCTTTTTCTGCAATTATAAAAAAAACCAGCGTGAGTATGAGGAAATAAAGGGCTTCTTTTCCTGTAAAATTTGATAAAGAATTCTTCATCATCATTATAATACGGATTGCCGGTTAAGTTGCGGCACCTCTTCGCCGGGCGAATACAGGTCTGCATCATAAATGACCCACATAATGCCACGATCATAAAAAGGTTCCTTTTTAAGTATGTAACGGACCTTAGCATGGGAGGCTTTTATGGAGGACAGGGGTTTTCTGCTTTCCGCCTCCTGCAAATTAACTGCCCACACTTCTTCCGTTTCGACGGCGGCAAGATCGGCTCTTAAGAATTCAATGTTCTTAACCTCATGACGGTCACGGTCAAAGACCATAACAAGGCCGTCTCTTTTTAGCATATTAATATCCTTAAAAAGTCGCCTTTTTAAAAGCGGCGCTGCAGGTATCTCTTCAAGCCCGGCAACGAGCCCGGCTGTATTATAAAAACTGGCACTGTTAATATTATACTGTTTGACGGCGCCTTCAATCTCCTCAATGTCACCTTTTATACCAAGACCGACATTAAACTTTAAGGCACTCGTCGCCGTCGGCCTGTTGACGGCAGCAGAAAGGACGAGGGCAACAAGAAAGGCACTCACAATTAGATAGGTTTTTTTCATCATCCCTTAATTAGTGTCTATCCGGAAACTATAATAAATTAAACTTTGTTTTCAATTCGGAAAGGAGGAATTTTTTGCAAGGTCAAGGAAATCAAGGATTTGCGCGGAAATGTACTACTGTACATGGCACAAGCAAAACCGAAGATTGACGCAGAGATTGCGAAAAAGCACCCTTTCCGGATGAAAACTAATTAAGCTTTAGATTCAAGGACATAGCATATAAGACGATAATAGCGGCAAAATTTATAATAAAGCAAGCCATTTTGCCTCAGTATTTCTAAAAATAAAAAAGGGGATTTCTCAATCCCCTTTCATTAAGTACAATTTTTACCGGCAGGACGCCAGGCAGAACTAATACTTGACCGGCCTTGCATAGTTGATGGTGGCAGCATTACCCGTCTTGGAACCGTTGCTGTGCTGCCCGCATGCAGTCCAGGAGGAAGATGCAGGGAGATAACAACCCGTATCACCTGTCTTTGGACCATTCCAGGCTGTATCGTCGGTTCCAGGCTGCCATGCATTCCATGCTCCGGGCATAAAACGGTACTTGGTAAATGAACCCGTACCACCATTGGGTGTATACTGCCCGTTATCACCGTCAGTAGCTGACCCACGGCCATGAATACGTCCGAAACCGTCGCCGGAATGACAAAGCAGGCAGGCAGGACCAAGGTAAGCGCCCTGGCTCACCTTTCCGCCAAAGTCACTTACATCAAACCAGCCACCACCATCGTCACTATGGTCTGTCCGGCTTACTGTCGCATCGTTTATTCCATTACCGGAGTATACGGCAGGGCTATGACACTTCCAGCAAACCATGGATTCACCGATATCAGTCGAGGCGGTGACATCATTTTTAGGAATAATGCCTTCCATTGCATAGTCTGTTGTGTAATCATTGGGGGTACCATTTTGGAGCATATACCAGGCATTGGTTGCACCATGAGCGTTAGACTCGGAAAGGTGACAGTCAGAGCAGTGCAGCGTCGCCGTCTCTTTGGCCACGTTGGCTACGGCACCGTTTCTATAGGAGTGGTTAGTCCATGCCAGCGTATCCCACTGGCCTGCGTTTGTATCGCTGTGTTTCGCACTGTATCTGGCGCCAAGAACGGCATGCTGAGAAGGATTACCGTTATAACCGGCACCTGATCCACCGGATCCGGCAAAGAACTGACTCTTTACATCGACAACCCTCGTTCTCGTTCCCATAAGGTCATTTCCATTTGTAACGGCGTCATTTGTATTAAAGGGCGTCAGATTCCTTGTTACGGAACCACCCGTATCAAGTCCGTCATTTGTGGAATTAACGGTAATGTCTGAAGCACCGTCTACATCGTGACAACCCATACAGAAGTTGTCCATCGCCGTCCGCATGGATTCATTAACGGCATTCTTGTTGAATTCGTAAGGCGCGGCAGCAATATTATCGACATTTCTGAGACTGACCATGCGGTCAGTCGACGTCGAGCCGTCATTATGATAGGTTGAACTTTTCCAGCCTGTACCGGCATTGATGGCAGTTACATCACCTTCAGCATGGCATACGGCACAGTCATAATTGGTGACTATCTCCGTTGCCGTTCCGTCACTTACGTGTCGACTCAGCTTGACAAAGTCTCCACCGGCGCCGACAATCTGTCTCGGGTTATAAACACCGGTTTGAGCCTGTCCGTGGCAGGTCTTGCAATCTCCGCCAAGGGGCGCCCATCCCGCTTTATGATCGTGGCAGCCAGTACAGTCCAGCCCGTTATTATGGGCCGGCATCGAATGATCCAACCTGTGGAAAGCGGTCCGGCTGTGGCAAACCTCGCAAACATTGGTATTGCCCGTATCGTCACCAAAACTGTTAGTGCCCGTATACTTGCTGAATATAACCGTTGATGCATTGACGAATGGATTAGGAATTCCGAGCGCATTGCTGCCACCGGTAAATATTTTATTATGGATCATTCCGATATTGTTGTCACCATGAGGGTCATGGCAATCGATACATTTCGGTATAAATCGCCAGGTCGTTACGTTATTGTAACCGGCATTCTGTATATTTGTGCGTGAGTGGTTCTGAATTCCCGTAATGGTAGCAAAGGCCCCCTGCAACTGGGCGCCGCTTCCATGACAGCCAAGGCAGAAGGTATCGGGATCTCCTGACCACAACGTCCTGAAGGCATTTGAGCCATCATTATGGTTAACCGTCGAATCATGGCAGTTTGTGCAAACCTTGTTCGCCGCCGGATTACCCGTATAATCATAGCTTCCTCCCGTCTTGCCGTGACCGCGGCCCGAAAATTCCGTCGTGTCAATTTTTGCAACAACTTTGGTTGCCGATGTGAGGTTGGTATAAGAAAAATCATCCACATCTCCCGTAGTAAGGTGGCAGGTATCGCAGGTCTGCGTAGCCACTGTACTGTACCAGTCGAACTTGGCTTCCGGTGCTCCACCATTATGACATGAGGCACAGACCGAGGTCGTACTCAGCGTACTCGTATCTTTAAAGGTTACGCTGGCATTGACATGGGTTGTATCAAGGTTCGATGCATGGCAGAAAAAGCAGTTAATGTTATTTGGTAATGTCAGGTGCTTTGCATGAGAACCCTGTGTCATATTTGTTTGTAATTCTTTGTGGCATGAACCACAGTAGACGGTGGCGCTATTTCCCCATGTGGGTGCAGCTACTGCACCCGTTGCCCCTGTCGCCATATTCGCACCGTGACAGTAGGCGGTGCAGGTGCCAGGCACAGGATTATTTGACTGGGCAAAACTTGCGCCTTTACTGTAACTTCCACCATTTTTTAATGCAGATGTAAACTGGATAAAGGTATTTCTGTGAGCGAGATTCGTTTCTCCCGTCGTCGTATTACCATGACATTCTACACAGAGAACACCCACTTTTTTAACATGTGTCGAATGAGAACCAAGCACAGCTCCTTCGGGGACATTTCTCGCCGAACCATCTTTTGGCGGATAATCATGGCAATCTGAGCAGAGAGTAACCTTATAAGGACTCAGAGGAGCGGCAGCAACTGTAATAGGACCATTGCTGTTCCATGTTCCCGAAGCTCCCACATCCGGCGAGGCAAGACCAATAGCCGTTACACTCGACCGGATCGTCTTCGCCTCAGCGCTACCGGCAAGATCATAGGTTATCCAGATGTATTTTGACCCGCCCGCATTAGTTACCGTCCTGCCACCTGCTGCGCTCGTATCAACGACAGTAGAAGCAGCAGTCCAGGCAGCTACCGTTGCCGTTCCATCGACACCGTTACCAAAGTCCGTATCACTATCGAAGTGGACTTTAAGATTAGTAAAATCGCCGGCGCCAGCCGTTCCAAGATCATCAACGGTAACAGAGATAATTTCACAACTGCCATCCTGTACATTATCGCAACTCACTGTAAGGTACTGCATCTGTACCTTGACTTCCGTCGCAGCTGCACTGACGGCTACTGGTGTATTTGCATTTACCGTCAAGGTATCTTTAGGAGTCGATGCAATCGTCATTGAGTTAGCGTTCCATGTTCCTATGGCGCCGCCATCAGGTGCTGCAACACTGACAGCAGTTATCTGTGAACGAATGGTTTTTCCGGCAGAGCCTCCGGCAAGATCATAGGTTATCCAGATGTATTTTGACCCGCCCGCATTGGTCACCGTTCTGCCCGCTACAGCACTTGTATCCACGGCAGTGGAAGTTCCATTCCAGGCAGCAACCGTTGCTGTACCGTCCACACCGTTACCGAAATTATTATCACTATCGAAGTGGACTTTTAGATTGGTAAAATCACCTGCCCCCGCCGTACCCGTATCATCAACGGTAACAGAAATAATTTCACAGCTTCCATCCTGAACATTGTCACAGCTTACGGTGAGATATTGCATTTCAAGATCTGTATCTCCTTCCGTTGCAACGGTAGCAACAGTCGTGTTGGCATTTACCGATAAAGTATCAGTCGGTGTCGATGAAATCGTTATGGGACCATTGCTGTTCCATGTTCCCGAAGGACCACTGTCAGGTGCGGCAACGCCAATAGCTGTTATACTGGACTGCACTTTTTTACCTGCTGAGCCTCCGGCGACATCATAAGTAATCCAGATATACTTTGCCCCCCCTGCGTTGGTCACAGTTCTACCCGCTGTAGTACTTGTATTAACAACAACAGGGGTCCCATCCCAGGCGGCTACCGTTGCCGTACCGTCTACACCATTGCCGAAATTATTATCACTATCAAAATGAACTTTAAGGTTTGTAAGATCTCCGGCCGCAACTGTACCAATATCATCAACGGTAACTGATGTGATCTCGCAACTGCCGTCATCAACATTATCACAGCTCACTGTCAGATATTGCATCTGCACATTGCTTTCACCTTCTGTGACAGCCGAAGCGACAGGCGTATTAGCGTCAACGGTAAGTGTATCACCCGACAGAGGGGGTGTATAGGTTATGGATACATCGTCCACCCAGAGCTGGTTTTGGGAGCCGTTCGTGTTCCCTGTTTTGGCAACTATGGTGACCCTCACATCGGTTATACCGTTGACAACGGTATAAGGAAAGGCCGTAGCCGTGCCATTTGTCAGGGAAGTCCAAACCTGATTATCAGTAGGTACTGCGCTAGACCTGGATCCATCC